>VFLF01000291.1 GCA_009885185.1 Nitrosomonadales bacterium
TGTCCGAGCGCCAGGCTGTCTCTGCGGAGTAGTTCTCCCACAGATTATGCGAACCGAAGCGTCCGCCGCGCTTGCCGAAGCTTTCCGGCGACGGCAGCGGCACGGTGGAAATCGGCACAGGATTGGTTTCGTCGGCGGCGTTGATAACCCAGGTCATTTTCGGCCAGTCGGCGCAGTTGTCGCGCACGCATTCCTCGGTGGCGATCACCAGATCCCGGCTGAACAGCGGCATCATGGTATGCACGAAACCGTTGAACGGCGGCGCGTTTTTCCAGTGCGACACGGTCTTGATATTGGCCTTGTCCTTGATATCGAGGATGAAGCCGCCGCCGTCGATATAACCGACATAGGCGCGGTCGGGACGTTGCTTGGCATAGACGTTGGTGTTGTGCGCGCGGTAACCGCCGTCGAGTTTAAGACGCGGCGGCGGCGGCGCCTTGTCGCCCTTGCGCGTGCCGGGATACCACCAGCGACCTACTTCCACCGGCTTTGACGGATTACGCACGTCGATGATGCGGTAGCACTGATCGTCCTTCTCGTTCGTCGGCTCGAAATCCGGCGCACCGCTCGCCATGTGTACATACTCACCGTCGTCGAACCACACGCAGTGCACGCCGCGCGAGAACTTGCCCGATGCATCGAAGTGCGAAATGAGTTTGGGCTTTTCCGGCACGGTGATATCGAACATATCGAAGCCCGCGGGCTTCATATCGAATTTTTTAGTCTGATAGGCGACCACCAGCGTGTTGCCCACCACGTCGAGAGAATTCGAGCGCATGTCGCCGTGCGGCAGATCGGTCTGGATCACAAACTTGGGCTTGCGCGGATCGGTGACATCTAGCGCGGTAAAGTTCTTGGGCGCCGACTCGTGCGCCATCCAGATGATGCGCCGGCCATCGTGGGTTTTCTGCATGCTGATGCCCTCGCCCATGCCGCCGAAACCTTCCATTTCGTGCTGGGCCAAAAGCTTCATGTTGAAGGCCAGCGTTTGTGACGCTTGACTTTGCGGGGACATCGATTTTGTGTCGCTCATGATTATTTTGCTTTCCGTTTTTGGGTTGATTTCTTGCGGGGATCGCCCGCCATCCGTTCCAGCACCGCACACACCGCCCCGGTGTCCTGTTTTTCAAAGCCCTGTGACAACGCCGCCGAATAATACGCCTTGCTGGCCTCAAACAGCGGCACGGGAATATTCAGCCGCGCCGCGAAGTCGCCGATGATATCAATGTCCTTCTGATACACCTCGCATTTCATGGTGGCGGCGCGGTAATTGTCTTTAATCATCATCGGCCCGCGCACCTCGAACATACGCGAGGTGCCGGCGCCATCCTTGATGACCTTGTAAACCAGGTTCAAATCGAGCCCCGATTTCAGTCCCATCACCATCGCTTCGGCAGCCGACAGGTTGTGGATGGTGACCAGCAGATTGGCGATGAACTTCAACTTCGAGCCGTTACCGAATTCGCCGCAGTAATGCATGCTGCGCGCAAAGCCCTTGAACACCGCATCACAGCGCTTCACCGCCGCCGCGTCACCACTAGCGTAGACCGAAATGTCCTTCGCCGCCGCCTGCGCGCCGGTGCCGCTGATCGGACAATCCAGCACGATGATGCCGCGTTGCGCGCAACGCTCGCGGAGGTCCTGCTTCACTTCGATGGGCATGGTGCTGGCTTCGATGACGATCGCGCCTATCCTGGCCCCCGCCACCACGCCGTCCTTGCCGAAAAAAGCCGCTTCCATCGCCTTGATGCTCGGCAGCGACGTAATCACCACGCCGCAATGCCGCGCCACGTCCGCCCCCGACGCCGCGCAATCACCGCCGCGCGCACTGTGTGCCGCGCGCGCTTTCTTGTAGGGATCAAAACCGATCACGCCGAATTTTGCCGCCAGCAGATGCTTGGCGAACGCGCCGCCCATGATGCCCAAGCCCACCTGCCCGATCATTATTGGTTTTTTCATATAAGTATTTGTTTTTAAATGATTTTAATTTATCCGAATGGGGGTGCGCCACTGCTCGCACTCCTGTCGAGTTCACCCGGCGCACAGGCAAGGAAATGCCGCAACGAACTTCCGGCTCAAAACGCCAGACGCCGTCGCCTCACGATTTTGCCTGATCCGCCAGGCAAAATTCCACAAACGTTTTTTCGTCCATGGGCTTGGAGATGTAGTACCCTTGCACCACGTCGCAGCCCATGGCCTTCAGCGCATCCCAGTCATCTTTCGTCTCCGCGCCCTCGGCCACACTCTTGAGATTCAGACGTCGCGCCATCTCCACGCTGGCTTCCACGATCGGACGAAGCTGCTTATTCTGCGCACATCCCCGCACAAAGCTCTGATCGATCTTCAGCTCGGTAAACGGAATGCGCGTCAATTGCTGCATGCTCGAAAA
>VFLF01000952.1 GCA_009885185.1 Nitrosomonadales bacterium
CGCCCGGCTACTCGTGGATCGACTATGATCGAAAACGCTTCGGCAAGACTCACGGGCTTTTCTGTCTCCATCACGGCTCCAAAAAGACAGAAAACTACATAGCTTCGGCAAAAAGTACAAGTCCACAGCCAACGACATAACCTTTTCATTCATATGGCGTTTTGATGCAATTGCCCTGCCCCCCAGTGCTGCGAGTAAACCCATCCGCACGAACCCCTGTAAAATCGCTGATTACTCCCGCAAAGTCACGTCATATCAGGTATCCCCATGGACATGTTCGACTATCAGTTCCCCTACCCTTCGCAGCGCATGCCGGTGCTCGCGCGCAACTGCGTCGCCACCTCGCAACCGCTCGCCGCCCAAGCAGGCTTGCGCATGATGTTAAAGGGCGGAAACGCCGTGGATGCGATTCTTGCCACGGCGATTTCCCTTACCGTGCTGGAACCCACCAGCAACGGCATCGGCAGCGACGCGTTTTGCATCCTGTGGGACGGCAAGCAGCTTAAGGGACTGAATGCTTCCGGCCGCTCGCCTGCCAAATGGACGCCCGACTGGTTCAAAGGCCAGTCCGTCATGCCGCAGCGCGGCTGGGATTCCGTGACCGTACCGGGCGCGGTGTCGGCGTGGGTGGAAATGTCCGCCAAATACGGCAAGCTGCCGTTCGCGGATTTGTTTGAACCGGCGATCAAATACGCCGCCGACGGCTACATGGTCTCGCCCGTGATCTCACGCCTTTGGGCCGGCGGCGCCGCCGAACTTCACGATCAACCTGGTTTCGCCGATGCGTTCATGCCGCGAGGCCGCGCCGTGGCCGCCGGCGAAAAATACGTCTCCGCGGCACACGCCCAAACGCTCGCGTGCATTGCTGAAACCAAGGGCGAAGCGTTCTACCGCGGCGATCTCGCCGAAAAAATCGCCGCCTTCTCCAAACTGCACGGCGCGGCGCTCACCCTCGATGATCTCGCCGCTCACACGCTCGATTGGGTGGAACCCATCGGCCTTGATTACCGCGGTTACACGTTGCATGAAATTCCGCCCAACGGCCAGGGCATCGCCGCGCTGATGGCGCTGGGGATGCTGGAAAATTTCGATGTCGCTTCGCTGCCGGTGGATTCACCCGACAGCATGCATCTGAAAATCGAGGCAATGAAACTCGCCTTCGCCGACATCAATGAATACGTATCGGACATTTCCACCATGCGCGTCACGCCCGCGCAGATGCTCGACAAGGCGTATCTCAAAGAACGCGCCAAACTGATCGACATGAAAAAAGCCAGCACGCCCTCGTTCGGCACGCCGAGCAAAGGCGGCACGGTGTATCTCACCGCCGCCGACGAATCGGGCATGATGGTGTCGTACATCCAGTCGAACTTTTCCGGCTTCGGCTCCGGTGTCGTGGTGCCCGGTACCGGCATTGCGTTGCAAAATCGCGGCTCCGGCTTTTCACTCAAACCCGGTCACGCTAACATCGTCGCGCCGCGAAAACGCCCGTTTCACACCATCATTCCGGGCTTTTTGACCAAGGGCGGCCAGCCGCTGATGAGCTTTGGCGTGATGGGCGGCTCGATGCAGGCGCAAGGCCACATGCAAGTAGTGTCTCGCATGGTCGATTACCACCAGAATCCGCAGGCCGCGAGCGATGCGCCGCGCTGGCGCGTCGACAGCGGTGTACGGGTAGGCATCGAACACGGCGTGCCGGCCGAGACCATCGCGGCATTAAAGGCGCGCGGCCACGACATGCCACAAGCTGACCGATGGAGCACCGATTTCGGCCGCGCCCAGTTAATCTATAAATTAGAAGATGGATACTTCGCCGCCTCAGAGCGTCGAACCGACGGTCAGGCGGTTGGATTTTAAGAAGGACACTCACATGGCATTCATTCGGGAAATTGAATCCAGCGCATCGGCGGATCGTCTGGAACTATTGATTGAAGAACGCCTGCGGCCCGACGCCAACAAGGAGCGCATTGATCGACGCATCTGGAATCTGTTCGGCGAAAAATGGGCAGTGCTCTACACCGATCTTTCCGGTTTTTCGCGCAACGTGAGTGAATTCGGCATTATTCACTTCCTGCAAACCATCTATGAATCCCACCGGCTGCTGGTGCCGGTGATCCAGCACGGCAGTGGCATCTTGCTAAAGACGGAAGGCGACAGCCTGATGGTAATCTACCGTAGCGTGGATGACGCGGTGCGCAGCGCCATCGCCATGCAGCAGTGCTGCCAGCGCCATAGCAAAGACCTTGCGCCCGAAGACAAGGTGCTGTTGTGCATCGGCATCGGCTTCGGTGATGTACTGCGTATCGGTGAACACGATGTCTACGGCGCCGAAGTCAATGCCGCTTGTAAACTCGGCGAAGACACAGCCACATCAGACGAAATTTTGCTCACCAAGGCCGTAGCGGACACCGTCACCCTGCCCAAAGGTGCGCGCCTCGATACTTACGGCGATGTGCCGGACGGCGTGGGCGCCGCGTTCAAGCTCGATTACCAGGATGTGGTGCTGAGAAGCTACCCCAAAACGGCGTAAGCCGCGCCACGGGGTGTTTACTCCGCACGTGCGCCGGAGTCCTTGACCACTTTCACCCAGCGTTTGGTTTCCGACTGAATATAGACCGCGAATTGTTCCGGCGTGCTGTGCAGCGCTTCGATGCCGGATTCCGGCAGCCGGCTTTTCACATCGGGCATTTGCAGAATCTTCACCCGTTAGCTGTTCATGCGTGCAACGATGTCGTGCGGCGTGCCCTGGGCGCGCCGGCCTTGTACGGCACATGCACCATTAAATTCATTTAAATATAACAAGTTAAGGAGTCGTCTTCACCGTACTCGAGGAATCTTCATCGACCAGCGCTTGCAGGGTCTTGGAACGAAATTCGCGGTGATGCAGGACATAGATCACCCACACGGTCGCTACCATCATCAGCCACGGGTGCAGGAACCAGCCCAGCGCCGCCACCGCAAAGTAATAAGAGCGCAGACCGTGATTAAAATTCGAACCGGCATACGAGGTAATGCGCGCGATGCGGTTGATATGCGCGGCGTGCTGCTCGGGATCGTCGTTGGGGGGCTTCGGCTGTTTGGGCGCGGCGGCCACCAGAATGCCGCAAAAATTAAGCTGCCGAATCGCCCACGAAAACTTGAAAAACGCATGCACGAAAATCAGTACCAGCAGCAACATTTTTATTTCTAGCAGCCGTGCCGATGCCTTGACGGTGAACGGCAAACCCTGCACCAACTCCTGCGCCTGCTGCACGTAGCCCATCGAGGCCACCAGCGCGCCCATGATCAGCATGGTAGTCGACGCAAAAAACTGCGAGCTTCGCGTGATGCTGCGCATCATGTTCACGTCGACCATGCGATTGTCGCGCCCAATCATCTGCACCATCCACTCCCTACGAAAACGATCCATGCTGCCGTGCAGGCTCGACACGCGAGCGCCGTGCCAGGCGGCAAACCACACGTAGCCGATCCAGCCGGCGGCGAAAAACAGCACCGCCCAAACATCGAGCCAGGTCAAGTTCAGCTCGTTGAACATACTGGTCAGAAATTGCATGAATTCTTTCATCGGAAATGACCGCGCTTAAATAAACAACGTCAGCACACCGGTGTAGCCATACAGGCGGTTATGCGATATTTCGCCATTGCAAAAAAATCCGGCGAGCGGAATATCACCGAACACATCCTGAATCATTTTCAATTCACCCTTGCCCTTGCCGAACAACGACTCGCCGCGCCCCAGGCACGAGTAGTACACGCCCGCCGACGGCTTGGCATACAAGCCCTGCTTGATGCTTTCGAGCATGCGCGCCATGTCGTCGCGCGCGGTTTTGGCGTCGCGCCGGCAGAACATCAGGCTGTCGCCTTTTTTCAGATAATCGCCGATGGCGATCAGCTTGCTCTGCGTGTCGATACCCACCAGATTACGTGCCAGATAGTCGCCGGTATCGCTGCCCGGCACGGAGATCCCGGCGAAGATATGTCCACCGATGCGATTCAGGTCCCCGGCGAGTTTTTCGCCGATATCCTCGAGAAATACATCAAACGCCGGCTTTCCGTCGAGGCTGATCAGCACATTGCGCTGACAATTGGTCACCGCGCGCTTGGGGCCGATCGGCGAGCAGCCCTGCGTCAGCCGCGTAGCGATGATCACGCTATCCGAAAATGCCACGCCCGAGACACCGCCCTCCACCACTTTATCGGCAATGTGCAGGTTGCGACCGCGTGAACTCACCAGGCCGCCCACAAGAAACCCGCTCTCCACGCGCTTGGCCAGCGCCAGCGCCAGCTTTTCCATGTTGGCGGTTTGCGGGTCGGCATGCACGATGGCGAAATTGGGCGCCACGCCATCGCACTCCATCGCCGCGGTGGCTGCCGTACTATCATCCGTCACGCCGCTGAATACGCGAAAAGTCCCCGCGTCGAAATCGCCGGTCAGCGCCACCACCGCCGGCTGATCCATGTATTCCGTACCGCTCGCGCAGACACCCACGCCCGCCGATCCCACCCAGTGCGCAATGCCGGTGCCTGCCTTAAACATCTCCACGATCTCCTGCAAATGATCGGCGATAACGTCCGTGACATAGAGAAAGCCCAGCGTGCCGGCATTGGCGCCGACCTGAGAAAGGCATCCGCTGGCGGCTTCCCGCCAATTCGCCCCGGCGGCGTGGCCGCATCGAAAATCGGTCATGGTATGGCGTCTTTCTGATCCTGCTTAAACAGAATCCAAGGGTAATTTAAGTAAGTGTTTGTTTTTAAAACGGTTTTTAA
>VFLF01000932.1 GCA_009885185.1 Nitrosomonadales bacterium
CCCACTGGCACGCCGGAGTGCAACAAGAGTCAGGCGCACTACGCTCCGGATTGGGTGGGGCCGTACATGGGTTTTGAGCATTGCGAGTTGAGCGTGCTGGGGCATTTGCATCGCACGCGCCCGCTGGAGCAACCGCCGGTGGGGCATTACGAACGCTGGCTGTCGTCGCGCGGCATCGATAACGAAGCCATCAAGCTGTGGGCCGCCGAAACGCGCGCAGGCACCGGCGCCGCGCAGACGTGGTATTCGGCGCTGCCGGCGGCGTGGCATTCGAGCACGTGGATCGCGGATCGCGCGATTCACTGGCTGGATGGCGCGAGCAGGAATGACCAGCCGTTTTGCGCGTGGGTGTCGTTCCCCGATCCGCATCATGCGTTTGATTGCCCGGAGCCGTGGAGCCTGATGTACGACCCGAAAGACATGGTGCTGCCGACAAACCGCACGCGCGATCTGGAGCGCAGGCCGTGGTGGCACAAGGCTTCGCTCGAAGGCAAGCCGGCGCTCGACGACCCGGTGATGCTGAAATTTCGTGCCGAGGGTTCGCGCGTGCCCGATCAAACCGACGCGCAGCTTGCCGAGATGACCGCAAACTACTACGGCATGATTTCGCAGGTCGATCACAACGTCGGGCGCATCCTGAGCGCAATGGAAGCGTCGGGCGTGCTGGACAACACGCTGGTGATTTACACCACCGATCACGGTGAGCTGCTCGGCAATCACGGGCTGTATCTGAAAGGCCCGACGCCGTATGAAGATTTACTCAGAGTGACCATGGTGGCGCGTGGACCGGGGGTGGCGAGCCGCCAATTGGTGGTGGAACCGGTATCGACGCTCGATCTCGCGGCGACGTTTTACGAAACCGCTGGCGTGGCCCCGCTCGCCGATCTGCAAAGCCGCAGCCTGGTCAAGCTGCTGCGCGGCGGCGCGCAGACGCGCGACGTGGCGTACAGCGAATGGCATGTGCATCCGTCGCGCTGCGGCGTGGCGCTGAAGCTGCGCACGGTGCGCATGAAGGATTACAAATGCACGTTCGAACTAGAATCCGGCACGGGCGAACTCTATGATCTGCGAAACGATCCGGGCGAGATGAATAATTTGTTCGATGATCCGGGCTACGCACAGGTGCGCAGCGAGTTGCACGATATGATGCGGGCGCGGCCCGGCGGGATTATGGAGCCGCTGGCGGAGCCTATCGGCATGGCGTGATGTAAAAAGCGTGAGATAGTGTATTCGTGGTGATTGTATTGTAAGAATTTGTTCTTATCGACTTTTATTGAGGCATTGCTTTTCAGAATTCCTGCATCGTAATCTTTGCCAACGATTCAGAAAGAGGAGCTTTCATGTTTCGCATGGGTACGCTATTCCGGTCGTGTTTGGGTTTGGTTATCGGTCTTTCCAGTGCCGCTGCCATTGCCGCCTATCCTGATCGGCCCATCCGCCTGATTGTTCCATCGTCGGCGGGCAGCGGGCCGGATGTGATCGCGCGCATTTTCGCGCATCGCTTGGGCATGGTGATGAACGAGCAGATCGTGGTGGACAATCGCGCGGGCGCCAACAGCATTATCGGCACAGAGCTGGTGGTGCGCGCGGCGCCCGACGGGCATACGCTGCTGATAACCTCCGGTTCGCACACCATTAATCCGCATGTTTACCGCAAGCTGCCTTACGACTCGCTGCGCGATGTAACGCCGATCAGCGAAATCGTGAAATCAACCGGCCTGGTGCTGGTGGTGCATCCCACCTTTGCGCACCGCACGGTGCAGCAGTTGGTGGACGCTGCGCGCGCAGCGCCCGGCAAATTTTCTTATGCCTCGGCGGGCGTGGGCAATTTGCAGCATCTCGCCGGAGAAATGTTTTGTCTGATGGCGGGTGTAAAAATCACGCACGTGCCGTACAAGGGCGGCGGCCCCGCCATCAATGACGTGCTGGCCAATCAGATTGCGATGAATTTTGCCTCCAGTCCGGCGGCGGTGCCGTTCGTCAAAGCCGACCGCCTGCGCGGGCTGGCGTTTACCGGCTTGAAGCGCAGCGATCAAATTCCCGACGTGCCTACACTCGACGAATCGGGGATGAAGGGTTATGAAGTCTCCGGCTGGTACGGTATCTACGGCCCCGCGCGGTTGCCGGGGCCGATCGTGAAGCGATTGTTCGAGGCGACGCGCACCGTCATGCAAAATCCGGACACACGCAAAACGTACGCGGAAATTAACATCGAAAGCACCGGCACCACGCCCGATGAATTCGCCCGCTTTCTGCGAGCAGATCTTGAAAAGTACGGCAAGATCATTAAAGCCGCAGGCATCCAGCCGCAATGACGAGTAAAGCGTTTTAAGGAGAAAGTATGTACGGTATGAGGCATCAGCGATTGCTTTTGGCGATATTTTCGGGATTGAGCGCAATACCCCTGGCGGCTGTCGCGCAAACTGCAGCGCCTGGACCGGGCTACCCTAACAAGACGATACGCATTCTCGTCGGCTTCGCGCCCGGCGGCTCGACGGATATCGTGGCGCGGCTGATTGCGCAGGAGATGACCAAAAATGTCGGCCAGCAGGTAGCGGTCGAAAATCGTCCGGGCGCGGGCGGCAATATTGCGGCCGAGTTGGTATCGAAAGCACCGCCCGATGGCTACACGTTGCACGCGTGCACCACCGGCGTGTTTGCCATCGCGCCGTTTATTTATTCCAAGCTACCGTACGATCCTGAAAAAGGCATCGCGCCGGTGACGCAAACCGGCTCGCTACCATACATTGTTGTGATGCATCCGTCGCTCCCGGCGAAAAACCTGCGCGAGTTTGTCGCGTTGGCCAAGGCGCGTCCGGGGCAGATCAACTACGCGTCGTCGGGCGTTGGCACCGCGTCACATTTGTCGGCGGCACTGTTTGCTACCGCCAGCGGCATCAGCATGACGCATGTGCCTTACAAGGGCACAGGCAACGCCATGAGCGATCTGATGGGTGGGCAGGTGGTGCTGATGTTCGATCAGCCGGTGAGCTCGCTGCCGCACGTCCAGTCGGGCAAACTGCGCGTGCTCGGTATCAGCAGCGCGCAGCGGTTTTCAACGATGAAAGATATACCGACGATAGCCGAACAGGGGCTGCCAGGATTCGAGGCGATTTCATGGGCGGGCATCTGCGCGCCGGGCGGCACGCCGAAGCCCATCGTGGATCGCGTCTACAGCGAAGTGGCCAGGGTGCTGAAAGTGCCGGAGCTGCGCGAGCGTCTGTTGCGCAACGGTATCGAGCCCATCGGTAGCACGCCGGAGCAATACGCCGAGCACATCAAAAAAGAAATGGTGAAGTGGAGTAAGGTGGTGAAGGATTCCGGTGCGCGTGTCGATTGAACGCGCGGTCGTACGGTCACTGACAAGGAGTAAATCATGAAGGGCCTGGTATGGGTTGCAGTTGCACTACTCGCCGGTTGCGCCAGCGACGCCCCCATCGCATTGAAATCGATGGGTTCATTCCACATCGG
>VFLF01000484.1 GCA_009885185.1 Nitrosomonadales bacterium
AAGGCGGCGCGCCTGTTGCGCACGCGCGCGCTGTCGCCGGTGGAACTGACGCAGGCGCTGCTTGCGCGCATCGACGCGCTGGATCCGCTGGTCAATGCCTTTATCACGCAAACCCGCGAGCTGGCGCTGGCGCAGGCGTGCGAAGCCGAACGCGAGATTTCAGCCGGCAAGTACCGCGGGCCGCTGCACGGCATTCCCATTGGGCTGAAGGACATTTACGCAACGGCCGGCATACGCACTACCGGGCATTCGCGGGCGTTTGCCGACCACGTGCCGCGCGAAGATGCGGCGGCGTGGGCGCGGCTGCGGGAGGCGGGCTGTGTGCTGATGGGCAAACTCGCCACGCACGAGCTGGCGCACGGCGGGCCGTCGTTTGATTTGCCGTGGCCGCCCGCGCGCAACCCGTGGAACCCCGAACACTACATCGCGGGCAGCAGTAGCGGCTCGGCGGCGGCGCTGGCGGGCGGATTCGCACTCGGCGCGCTGGGCAGCGACACCGGCGGCTCGATCCGCGGGCCGTCGTCGCTGGCAGGTTTGTGCGGCATCAAGCCGACCTTCGGTTTGGTCAGCCGCGCGGGCGTGATTCCCAATTCGTTCAGCCTCGATCATTGCGGGCCGATGGCGCGCACGGCGCAGGATTGCGCGCTGCTGATGAATGCGATTGCGGGACATGACCTGCGCGACCGTTCCAGCGTGCGGGCTGCGCCGCAGGATTATGGCGCGCATCTGCGTGATGAGCTGAAAGGCGTGCGCATCGGCGTGGTGCGGCATTTCTGGGAACGCGACGTGCCGGCGAATGCCGAATTGGCGGCGGCCACGGAGGCAGCGCTGTGCGTGCTGCGCGAGCTGGGCGCGCACATCGAAGACACGGCGATGCGCCCGGTGCGCGATTACTACGACGCGTGGAACCTGATTGAAGAACCGGAGACGTTCTCGATACACCGCGACAAACTCACCACGCGCCCGCACGATTTCGGCGCGGTGTTTCTGGAGCGCACGCTGCTGGCGCTGCTGATTGAATCCGCCGACTACGTGCGCGCGCAACAGGCGCGGGCGCGGTTCATCGACGAGATGAAACCGCTGCACGAGACATTCGATGTGCTGCTGACGGCGGGCGCGGGGCCGGCGCCGCGGCTCGCGAATGACCTGGCGGTGTGGCCGGGGCCGAATGTGTTTGCGCCGTTTGCGCTGCTCGGCGTGCCAGCGCTGGTGTGCTGCGCGGGGTTCAGCACAGGTGGATTGCCGATGTCGATACAATTGGCGGGGCGGCCCTTCGAGGATGCGAAACTGCTGGGCATCGCGCACGCGTTTGAGCGCGCCACCGGATGGTCGATGAAACGTGCGCCATTGGAGCAATTCAAGGCGCCCGCGCCGATCACGCATCGCCCGGCTGCGATCAATGCCGCAACGCTGGATGCGCGGCTGCTCGCGCGTTGCACGCAGGCGGCGGCGCATGCGGGCGTGCCGGTTTCGGATGCGCAACTCGCCGTGCTATGTTCCAACGCGCCGCAGTTGCTGGAAATGGCGGCGCGCGTGCGGGCCAACGTGGACGGCTGGCACGATCCCGCCACGGTGTTCTCTCGGGTTATTTCATAACTATCTGTTTTAAATATTAATTTTGACTCGCCCTATTGTAGCTACCATCGATTTATCCGCGTTGCGCCATAACCTCGGCGTGGTGCGCGGGCACGCCCAACAGTCGCGCGTGCTGGCGGTCATCAAAGCCAACGCCTACGGCCACGGCGTGGTGCGCGTGGCGCGCGCGCTGGCCGCTGCGGGCGTGGAAGGCTTCGCGCTGCTGGAACTGGATGCGGCGATTGCACTGCGCGAGGCGGGGTTTCAACAACGCATCGTGATGCTTGAAGGTTTTTTCGGCGTGAGTGAACTGGCGCTGCTGGCCGAGCATCGCATCGACAGCGTGATACACAATGCCGAACAGATCGCGATGCTGCGCGATGCGCCGCCGGGCGCAAAACTTAATCTGCTGTTCAAATTGAATACCGGCATGAACCGGCTGGGTTTCGATGAAGCGCAATGCGTGGGCGCGTTGGCCGCGCTGCGTGCCAGTCCGTCAGTGGGTGAGGTGACGCTGATGACGCACTTCGCCAACGCGGACGACGCGCGCGGCGTGGCGTGGCAAATGGTCGCAATGGCCGCGTTTGAACGCATGACCGCGGGCGTTGATCTGCCGCGCACGCTGGCCAACTCGGCGGCGATTGTGCGTTACCCCGAAACCCACGCCGACTGGGTGCGCCCCGGCATCATGCTCTACGGCGCAACCCCGTTCGCGGACGTGAGCGCGGCTCGGTTGGGATTGAAGCCTGTGATGACACTCAGTTCACGGATTATTGCGGTACAGACGCTGAAAGCGGGCGACACCGTGGGCTACGGCGGCACCTATGTCGCGCGGCGCGACACCCGCATTGGTGTCGTCGCCTGCGGCTACGCCGACGGCTACCCGCGGCATGCGCCCAGCGGCACGCCGGTGCGCGTGGGTGACGTGATGACCACCACCGTCGGACGCGTGTCGATGGATATGCTGTGCGTGGATATCACGGCGCTGCCGTCGGCACGGGAGGGCACGCCGGTTACGTTGTGGGGCGAGGGCAATCCGGTGGACGACGTGGCCACGGCGGCGGGCACGGTGGGGTATGAGCTGCTGTGTGCGCTGGCACCGAGGGTGGTGGTGAGCGAGCACGAATAACCCATGTCGCAGCCCAAGCAGAAAAAAGCGTTCAAGGAAATGACGCACGTCACGCGAGAGCGCATTGCCGCCGCGTTGCATTCGCGCTTTTGGCTGCGCTTTCACACCTCGATACTGTTGCTGTGGACATTCTGCGCCGGACTGCTGGTGACCAAGGGTTTGTTTGTGTTGGGCATGCAGTCGATGTTTTGGCGTTACACCATCGCCATTGTGGTGGCGTATGGCGCGTTTTTGCTGGGCGTGCGCGTGTGGTTGCATTATGTGGGGGCGGGCGCGGCGCGCAAGGTAAACCATGCGCGGTCGATGGATCGCGCGGACGGGTCGCTGGACATTCCGGACCTGTCGTTTCCCTCAGGCGGTACTTGCGGCGGTGGCTCGCCGGGTGGATTTAGCGGGGGCGGGGGCAGCTCCGGCGGCGGCGGGGCGAGCGGCAGCTTTGATGCGGGCGCCATGCCGCAGCCGAATCCACTGGTGGCGGATAGTTTGCAGATGCCCGCCACGAGCGGTGGCGGAGGCGGCAACAGCAGCATTTTTGGCGATGTCGGCGGCAAGGTCGGTGATGTGGTGGGGGACATCGGCGGCGGGGATGGTGACGGCTGCCTGATTGCGTTTGGCATCATGATCGTGATTGGTTTGTTTGTGCTGGCCATTGGCGGCGCGTTCTTTATTATCAGCATGGGGCCGGAAATACTGATCGAAGCGGCGTTTAATGCGCTGCTCGCGGGCGGCTTGATTAAATCGGGCGCCAAGGTAAGCGATCCCGACTGGATCGGCAGCGTGATAAAGGCAACGTGGATACCTTTCGCCATCGTGCTGGTGATGGCGTGGATTTTTGCGGGCATGGCGGACGCGCTGTTGCCGCAGGCGCAAACGTTCGACGACGTATGGCGCGCTGTGTGGCCGCTGCTCCAGGCACAACTCTAACGGCGGGATCATGGCTAAAGCAAAAACAATCTACGTCTGCACCGAATGCGGC
Organism: Nitrosomonadales bacterium; assembly: GCA_009885185.1. The sequence goes on from VFLF01000484.1 coordinate 3,681, forward strand.
GGGCAGTCGCCCAAGTGGCAGGGGCAATGCCCCGGCTGCCAGCAGTGGAACACGCTGGTGGAAAGCGTCAATGAAACGGTAGCGCCCGGCGGTAATCGTTTCGGGCTGATCGCGGAGGCGGGCAAGCTGCAACGCCTGTCGGAAGTCGAGGCGCGCGAGGAGGCGCGCATTCCATCGGGCGTATCCGAGTTTGACCGCGTGCTGGGCGGCGGGCTAGTGCCGGGCGGGGTGGTGCTGATCGGCGGCG
>VFLF01000112.1 GCA_009885185.1 Nitrosomonadales bacterium
CGCCGCCGAGTACGCGCCGTCCAGCGCGCGATGATCGAAAGTTTGCGCGAGCACACCCACCGGACGCACCGCGATGCTGTCGCCTTCGGGCGTCTCAATCACTACCGGTTTTTTACGCACGGCATCGGTGGACATGATAGCCACCTGCGGCACGTTGATAATCGGCGCGGTAAGCACGGTGCCGAACGAGCCGTTGTTGCTGATGGTATAGGTGCCCTCGGTGAGATCATCGGGCTTTAGCTTGCCGGCGCGCGCGCGCGTAGCAAGGTCGTTAATCTCGCGCGCGATCTGCGGCAACGACTTGTTGGGCACATCTTTCAGCACTGGCACCATCAGGCCATCGAAATTCAGATCGACCGCAATACCGATGTTGATGCGCCTGGCCAGCGTGAGGCTGTCGCCGTTGAAGGTGGCATTCAGCTTGGGAAATTTACCCAGCGCAATCGAAATCGCACGCGTGACAAACGGCATGTAGGTCAACAGAAAACCTTCGCGCACTTTCCATGCCTCGCCATGCTCGCGCCGCGCCTGCTCGACGCGATAAAAATCCGCTTCCACCACTTGCAGCACATGCGGCGCGGCCGCCCACGACTTCGCCATGTTCGCGGCCACGCGCTTGCGCACGGCGTTGAGCGGCAGCGTGTCGCCGGGCTGCGCGGCAGGAGCAGCAGAAGCGACTGCTGCCGGCATCGGCACGATGGTTGCCGGCGCGCCGGCAATGAACGCCGTCACGTCTTCACGTGTGATGCGGCCATCACGACCGGTGCCGGTGATTCTGGATTTATCAAGGTTGTGTTCGGCAAGCAATCGGCGCACCACGGGTGACAGGCGCTCGTCAGCGCCGACACGCGGCGGCGCGGTGGGCGCGACGCGGGTAGCCACTGGAGCCGCCACCGCGGGCGCAGCAACCACAGCAGCGGCAGCGGGCTTGGCCACCGGCGCATCGCCGCTCTGACGTATCACCGCCAGCGTGACGCCGACTTTCGCCGTGACGCCCTCGCCAACCAGTATTTCGTCGATCACGCCCGCCACCGGCGATGGAATCTCGGTGCTGACTTTATCGGTCTCGATATCGAACAGCGTCTCGTCGGCCTTGACGCTGTCGCCGGCTTTTTTGTACCACTTGGTGATGGTGCCCTCGGTGACGGTTTCACCGAGCTGCGGCATGATAATGTTCATACTATGGCTTTGCCTCGTAAACGATTTTTCCGCCGACCAAAGTCATCACCGGCTTCAGATCCTTGATCGCATCGGCGGGCACGGTCAAATAATCACGATCCAGCACCAGCAGATCGGCGTACTTGCCTTTTTGCAGCGACCCCAGATTGGCTTCCTGAAACAGGATGAAGGCGTTGTTGCGCGTATGCGCGATCAGCGCTTCCTCGCGCGTGATGCTCTGACGATTGACGTGATGCCCGCCGACCATCTTGCCGGTGATGGCAAAGCCCAGCGTGTAAAACGGATTGGAGGTCGTCACCGCCGTGGCATCGGACCCCAGCCCCCACACGATGCCGCTATCCTGCACGCGGCGAAACGGCGGCATATCCCACGCCGCATCACCATGCACCTTGTGCATCAGCACGCCCTGGATCAGCGGGCGGCTGTGAATTTGCGCGGTCATGCCCAGTCGCTTCATGCGTTGCAACTGGCTGTCGTCGATCTGATCCAAATGCGACAACGACCAGCGCAGCCCCTTGATCGGCGAGATCTTGTTGATCTCTTCATACGCCGACAGAAACTGCGCGATGGGGCCGTTCATCTCGACGTGCGAGTTCAGATAAATACCTCGCTGCGCCAGCGCGGTGGCGATGCGCGTCATCTGCGCCAGCGCATCGGGCGCGACTTCTTTTTGCACGCGTAACAGTTGTGTCGTGACCGGGCTGTATACGGTTTCACCCCAGCCGATGTGATCGAAGTAATCATTGCCCTGAAACGGTTTCACCGTGGCGATTTCGGCCAGCACTTTATCCGCCTGCTCCGGCGTCGCCGGCTGGCGGATAGTGGTCCAGAACACGCGAATGTTGAGTTCATGCTTGTCGGCCAACTGGCGATACGGCGCGTAGTGGCCTTCTGTCATGCCGCGCCCGCCGGCATCGCCCCAGGCCGTAAGACCCAGCGAGTTCAGATACGTCACCAGCTTGCGCGCATTCACCAGACGCGCTTCGTTTTCGAGTTTGGGCACTTTGCCCGCGACAAACGCCACGCCGCCCGCACCGCGCACCACGCCGGTTAATTTTCCGCCGGCGTCTTTTTCGATCGTGCCGCCGGGCGGATTCGGCGTGTTCTCGTCGATGCCCGCGGCGCGCAAACCCGCGGTGTTCAAATACGTGTGGTTGTAAATCGACTGCACCGCCAGCGGCGTATTGGGCGCGAGCTTGTCGAGTTCAGCCAGCGGAAAACCACGCGGCTCGTCGGTGAATTGCTCCTCCGACCAGCCGCCCAGCACCGTGACCCATTCGCCGGGTTTGGCGACGCGCACGCGTTCCGTGAGCATCGCAATAGCCTGCTTGCGGGATGTCACGCCATCAAAACGCAACTCGTCATGCTCCGCCGCGCGTATCCAGTGCGAGTGATTGTCGATCAGACCGGGAATCACCGTACGGCCTTTTACGTCGATCACTTTGGTGTTCGCATCGGCAAGTTTGCGGATGTCGGCATTGCTGCCGGTAGCGACAATGCGCTGGTTTTTGATCGCCAGCGCCTGCGTGATCGTGAAGCGGTCATCGACCGTGATGATCTTGCCGTTGACCACGATGGTGTCCACGGCGTGCGCAGCGAAGCTTGAACAAAATATCAATAAAAACAATAATTTACGAAGCATTGCCTTCCCCATTATTATCTCACACGTTCGATGGACGACACGGCGAACCCCTTCCCTCACCCTGGCGCTCCCGGAGGGAGAGGGAGAACTTCCCCGTTCACTCGTTCACACGTTCACCCGTTCACCCGTTCACCCGTTCACCCGTTCACCCGTTCACGCCGTTGCCTTTAATCAATC
>VFLF01000477.1 GCA_009885185.1 Nitrosomonadales bacterium
CGGCGCCCCCAATCGCGGCGCCTTTTCCAGGTTTATTACCCAACGCTTTGGCAATCAATGCGCCAGCAGCGACTATCGCAACGCAACTTAAAATTTTCTGTTCCGTGGTGAGTGGAGCGCCACCGCCCGACCCCATGGAGGCGCAGCTAGTTGTGACTATCGCTGCGATAATCGCAATAGCGGTTGTTTTCATAAAGCGCAAGGGATTCTCCTTAGTTAAAAGTTGGCGTTCTGGATCAGAGCAGCCTCAATCTTGAAGCTATCTTGTCCTTCTTTTAAGACTCGCGCGACAGCCGCATCGTAGACCTTGCCGATGAGACTTTCGCCCTTCAGAGTGAGTTTCCAACTCCGCATTCCCCCAAACGGTTTGGTGTCGTCAAAGCTCAATTTAGCTCCTTTAGTGGGAATCCAGACCTGCGCGAACGAACCATCGTCAGAACGCAGATCGCAAACTCCCTCAGCGGTACATACGCCACCTCCAGTCATGGGTACACCCGCAGTACCGTCAGAAAGTAGGATCGCCCATGAATTGACGAGTCGATTGTTTTGATCAAGCGCAATGCGAACATTTATGAGTTCACGATAACTTGTGTCGGGAACGTAGACCTCGCCGGTATAGCGCAACAGCCTAACTGGCACCGGGGTAGTCGTCAGCGCTGCTGCGCTTTGTGCCCAACTCGACAGGTTAGCGCCCATCGCGAGAAATGCTGCCGAAGCATAGCCCCGTGCTGATTCTGATTCCCCACCCTTCCCCATCACGATGAGTTCGGCATTTCCGAGCTGGGTTTTCTGCCCAGCACCAAACCTCATACCGGCCTGACGCGCCTCGGCAAGGTCGGCGGGTATTTCGTCAACGAGATTGTCTGAGACCACAACGATTCGGGGCACGGTCTCCACGTCGGAAAAAAGAGAACCCGCCGCCCTAAGACTCTGAATGACCCTACTACCCGTGACTTTTTCAGAAGCATTCGACTTAGCAGTGTTGATAAGTGAACCAACGACATGCGCTCGAAAACTGTTCGCGGCCTCCGTGAGGTCTTGCTCAAACCCTCCCGTGAAAAAAGTCGACAGCTGCGATGCGGACTGAGCCCCTTTTTCACGTTCGGCAGACGTCAGCGCCGGCAGACAACCCGTGAATAGCTTGCGCGGCGCTGAGCCATCCGCAGGAGCAATCATTAGTGTGATACGTTCCCGGGCAGCAGATTTGCCTTGTTCCACGGCCTGAGTCGGATCGGCAAATGCCAGAATGGTGTCGCGCACCCGTGCATTCTTCGCGGCAAATTCCTGGGGCGATTGGATGCCAAGTAGCGTTTTCTGGTCGATCAATATAAAAGTCTGGCGCAATGGCTTATCCAGCCCTGGCTGGATACAGTACTGGTCCAAGCGCTGTAGCGTATTACTGGCCGCAGACTGATTCGTGGCGGTTTCATCGCTGCATCCCACAAGAGCGTTGGCTAGCGCGACGAAAAAAATAAGCTGTTTGTGCCGCATCGGATTTCCCCTTGCAAAATCAAGTAGACGCCATATGGAGATGAATTGGATAATTAGTAAACTCTTTCACTTCAATGTGCCGGAGAGTGTTCATCGGATCGGCAGAATAGTCCTTCATTGACAGACTGACCCCGTGCTTAAACTTCTTGACCAGTTGATTTCGGTATTCTTGTAGCATAGCTACCACCTCATTATCCTTTGCGCGAATGGCATCGAAACACTGAAGTAGATCGCTGTACCCTGGCTTACCTTGCATAACCAGACCTTTCTTGGCAGCGTCATTTCGGTCGCTTTCAAGGCGGCGATTGATCTCCTTAACAGTGTTATCCAATTGAGCGCGACGAAGCTTTGCCAGCTGCTTTTTGGTTGCATGACAGTTTTTCGCGGCAGCCTCGTACTCGGGATTGGGGTCATGCATTGCGAAAGCCATGATGACGCCGATCAGGAAGCAAATTAGGTTTCCAAATAGCAAGCTTGCGACCGAGAAGTAAATATTAGGCGGCATGTTACCTAACGCAATGGCCTCGGCAACCTTCGGGACTAAGTAGTAATAACGCGCAACGGCGACTGTTGCCAACGCCACGACAAGAAGGCCGATACCCAGCCAAAACATCGGCGTTCCGGAGGCTTCGCGAATTCGATCGTCCCCGCGGCGATAATAGTTAAAACGGCGAATGAAGACGCCGACCGAATGACCGGCAATAGCAATCGCAATGCCAACTATGATCGTAATGCCTGTCGCCATGAATGCCGACTGGATAAACGGCGCCATGCGGAAACTTTCGTAATTGAGTACGCTCTCGGGTATGAGTACCACAAGCCAAATAGCTAACATTTGCCATAGGCTGGGTATTTTGGCCTCTCGGTTCTCATTGTTACGATAACGCAAGTAGGTGTCGTTGAGCCGCATATAGTCCCCGATCAGCATAGAGTTTTCACGCTCGAAACGCTCAGTGGCTTCGGCAAGCGCGGTAGTGCGGCGACGCTCCGCTTGCGCCAACTCCATAGGTTCGATAATGCCAGTGCTGCCGCCCTCTAGCTTAATAGCACGGGCTCTGGTATTCAGTTGCGAAAGTGCACCTATTCGCAAAGGGGCAATATGGGTATTGAACCAAGACACAACATAGGGTGACAGGCCACTAGCAGGGGCACTTTTATCATGCGCGGCACTTAGCTGAAGTTTATCTACTTCGGCTTCGTGCTCAGCCCCCGCCATGAGCTGCTCCCTAAAAGCGCGGAGATCAAGCCGGATGTATTTTCCTATGTCGTCTATGGTCGTGTCGTTAGGATCCATTTTTCTCATCTCCTAAGGTAGCAGTTCTTCGAGTGGGATTAATTTCAAAACGACGGCCCATAACAGGGTTCAATGTGTGCGTTCGTCGTGGCTTTGAGTCGAGTTGCCGCCCAAATGGTGGGGACGGCTCCATTGATTCTTTTGGTTTTATTGGCGAAGTGTCGTGGCGTGGACTGGGTGGCTTAAGGACTTCTGGTGGTGTTGGCGTGGGATTCATCAAGATGCCGTCATTGGCACGTAACTCGATCGCTTCATAACTGCGTTTGAAATTCAGCTCTCGCTTGCAGCGGGCGGTGTCCGACTCGGAGTTTGATGCGCACAGGCCGTCGAGTTGCATGTCGGCCATCCAGATTGCAATGGCGTGTGGCGTACCTGAGAACAGAAATTCGACACGGCGGTTGTAGCCCCAAGCTTCCGCCCCGGTATTGGGTACGAGTGGCATATCCTCACCAAAGCCAATCCACCACAAATTTTTCGACATCCCGCTTTTGGTAAAGATGCTATATGCAGCGGCATAAGCGCGATCGACTGACAGGTTGTAGTTGTAGTCGGAATTGCCCCGAGGATCGGTATGGCCTGCCACGAACAGCGTGACATCCGGCGCATCATGCTTTAGGGCATCGACGATGATCTTGATTACCTGTTCGAAAATGTTCTTTTCCTTCCATCGCATTAATAACTTGGTGAGACTGCAACCACATTGACGTTCCAGCTAATGA
>VFLF01000497.1 GCA_009885185.1 Nitrosomonadales bacterium
GATGACGCTGATCGAAAGCGCGATGGGGCGCGTGGTGAAGGCGACTGCCGAGGCCTACGGCGCAACCGCTGAACTTGATTTCCGCGTAACCTTTGCGCCCACGGTCAACAACGCGAAAGAAGCTGAGTTTGCCGCGGCCATTTGCGAAGAGGTGGCGGGCGCGGGCAAGGTCAATCGCAACCCGAACCTGATCGTGGCCTCGGAAGACTTTTCGTTCATGCTGGAAAAAGTGCCGGGCTGCTATTTCAATATCGGCAACGGCGCGGGCGAGGGCGCGTGCGAGGTGCATAACCCAGCGTACGACTTTAATGACGCGGCGCTGCCGCTGGGCGCGAGTGTGTTTGCGCGCATGGTCGAGACGCGGCTGGCGCGCTGATCTGGAGTACGGCAGCTTGCTGCCGTACTCCAAGTAACCCCATTCCCGAAGGTGTGCCGTTTATACACGCACTGGCAGCGCAATGCGCGGTGAGGGTAAGAATAAATATTTCTTATAAACAAATACTTGCGATATTTGGCCACCTGCTGCCGCGCGCCAGCGATCAACGACACTGGAAAGGACTTCACCATGATTCACAGGATCTCACGCACAGCGCTCGGCGCAGTGGCTGGCGCGTGCATCGCGCTAACCGGCTGCGCCACCGCCCACACCACCGCACCGCGGGCGACCTTGCCGGCGTTCAAGAACGAACAGGAGATACGCGATCTGTTCAAAGGTTGGGCGGAGGAGCAGCAGCGCCGCGTTGAAGCACAACGCAAACAACGTCTTGAAGCGCGTGCGTTGATGCAGGAGCAGTCGGCGGGCATGGGGGCGCTGTCATCGGCATCGCCGCCGCCCGCGCCCGCTGCGAAAGCAGCGTCACCTGCTGCCGCGGGCGAAGCCGACTCCGTCACCAACGTGCAGCACGCCGGTGTCGACGAAGGCGGCATCGTCAAGCTGCATGGAGAACACCTGGTGATTCTGCGGCGCGGGCGTTTGTTCACGGTGAACGTGCGCGACCGCAATTTGCGGCCGGTGTCCACGGTCGATGCCTACGGCGACGGCATCGATCCGCGCGGCGCGTGGTACGACGAGATGCTGATGCACGGCAACACTATCATCGTCATCGGCTACAGTTATCAGCGCGGCGGCACGGAGATCGGCTTGTTTGAAATTGCCGCCAACGGAACGCTCAAGTACAAATCCACGCATCACCTGCGCTCGAACGATTATTACTCCTCGCGCAATTACGCCAGCCGCCTGATCGGCAGCAAGCTGATTTTTTATTCGCCGCTGCGGCTGAATCCCTTTTTCGCCGATCCGTTCAGCGCGTTTCCCGCGCTGCGCCGCTGGCACAAGGACGCCAAGCCCGAAGAGTTCAAGCGCATCGCGCCCGCCACGCGCATTTACCGCACCGATGACGAACTCGATCCGTATCAGGGCGTCGCGCTGCATACGGTGTCGGTGTGCGATCTGGCCAAGGCTGAATTCGATTGCGACAGCACGGCGGTGCTCGGCGCGCCGGGGCGCGTGTTCTATGTATCGTCCGGATCGGTGTTCGTGTGGACGACGGCGTGGCGTCGTCAGCCCGCGGGGGCGACCATCAACTCGGCGGTGTTCCGCATTCCGCTCGACGGCACGGCACCCAGCGCGCTTAAAACCGCCGGCAGCCCCGTCGACCAGTTTTCGTTTCTCGAAGGCGACGATGGCCACCTGAACGTGCTGTTGCGTTCCAACGGACGCGGTGATGGCATGTGGGCGGCGGAGGTGAATTCGGGCGACATGGCGCTGATGCGCGTGCCGCTGGCGAGTTTTTCCACCGGGCGCGATGCCGCGCCTGCGTCGGCGTATCGCGCGCTGCCCAAGCCGCCATCCGGCGCGCTGCAAAGCCGTTACGTCGGGCAATACCTGCTGTATGGCGCGGGGGCGGGCTGGGGCCGCGCGCCGCGCACGCTGGCCTCACAGGTGGTCGCCGTGCGCTACGCCGACGCCACCGGCGCGCAGGAAGTGCCGCTTGCGCACGGCGTGGATCGCATCGAAGCCCTGGGTCGCGACGCGGTGGTCATCGGTACCGACGGACAGGATTTGCATTTCACCAGCCTGAAACTCGCTGCGCAGGCCACGCCCGCCGACCGCTACACCCGCAAGGACGCCGCGCAGGGCGAGACGCGCAGCCATGGATTTTTCTACAAGCCGGAGAGCGACAACGAAGGCATGGTGGGCCTGCCGGTGGTCGGCGCGGGCCGTCCCGGCTCACAACAACTGCGCAATGCGTCAGCGGCGGTATTGTTTCTGAAAAATAACGCGTTGCGCTTGAGCGAAATCGGCGCGCTGGATGCCACGCCCGCCACCGGCAATCTCAACGACGGCTGCCGCGCCTCGTGCGTCGATTGGTACGGCAACTCGCGTCCGCTGTTTATCGGCGGACGGGTGTTCGCGCTGATGGGCTATGAGTTGGTGGAGGGGCGCGTGGCGGACGGCAGGATTGGCGAAGTGCAGCGTATCAACTATGCGCCGGGGGTGGCGGTGGCGCGGTAGTATTGTAGGTAGGATGGGTTGCGCTGCGCTCC
>VFLF01000714.1 GCA_009885185.1 Nitrosomonadales bacterium
ATCGCATCCAGATACGCCTGCCCGCCGGTGGGCCGGCCATAGGCCACCGGATCGGTTGCGATCACGCCATCGTTGGTGACCACGAAAATTGCCTGATGAATGCCGTTGCGAAAAATATAAACGTTGTCGGTGCCTTCAACCTTGGTGGTCGCCATCGGCGGGCGTTCCGCCTGCTGCGCGTGAACTGCACTCGCAAAAAACAGCATGGATGCCACCGTGCTTACGAAAACTGACAGCTTGCGTAACATGATATCTCCTCCTTTTATAGTGAGTGAAAACACATACCCCGTCGGCACAACGGCCCAAGGTTTCCAGACAAAAACCTTGGGCCGCACTCTGATTCCGGCTGATGCGCGATGCGCTCGCCGGAAAAAACCTACAGCGGCCTGATCAGCAGCTTGCGAAACTTGATGACGCCGCTGTTGTACTGCAGCGCAATCGGGCCACTGGTAAACGTCTTGTCGCTGACATCAACCGCCTGTTCGCCGTTCATGCTGACCGTCATACGCGGCCCCTTCGCCGTGATGACCATGGTGTTCCATTTGCCCGCGGCCTTGAAAGAGGGCGCTGCCTTAGCCGGCGGCATCAGCGAGGCGGTGGCCATGTTCGGGCTCTTGTCCCAGATCTGCACCTCATACGCCGCCTTGGTATTGACGACTTTCTGATTCATCACGCGGATGTAGATACCGCTATTGGCATCTTCGTCAGACCAAAACTCGGTGTATATCTCGAAATCCGCATAGGAATTTTTCGAAAGCAATATGCCCGCGTCGGTGCTGCTGCCGTTCTTGCGGTCGGCCTGAATCGCCCCGTGCATGGCCAGCCAGTTCGCGTCACCCAGACGCGTAAAGTTCTCCAGTCCCTTGTCGCCATCGATCAGCGTCGTCCATGGCGCGGAGCCATAAGGAACGTGCCCCATAGGATGCTGGCGGAACGGCTCGGGGGCGTTACTGGCGCAACCCAACAAGGTGAGCGCAATCAACATCAGTCCGGTGACACAGGCAAAAAATCGCTTCATGGTAAGTTCCCCCTCAATAGACGTTAGACGACGGAAACCGCACGGTGATAGGCAAAGCCAAATCAAGTAAGGCCCGCCGCACATTGTTGGTATTTTCGATCAGCATAGACTGCGCACCCCTCGAACGTCAATCCCTCCGCGCGCGGTGTGCCGCAGCGTGGATTCAATCGGTCGTCGCGCCGGAAATCCGGATAATGCGCGCCCACTTCGACAGGTCATCGCGTATCTGCGCGCGAAATTGTTCCGGCGTGTTGCCGATAGGCGTTGCGCCGAGGCCCGCGATGCGGCTTTTCATGTCGCTGGTGTTAAGCACCTGCAATGCATCGGCGTGGATTTTTTTCACCAGATCGGGCGAGATCGCCGCCGGGGCCACCAGCCCGAACCACGAGATCGCCTCGTAACCCGCGAGGCCCGCGATGCCAGATTCGGCCACCGTCGGATATTCCGGAAACTGCGGCACGCGTTGCAGCGTGGTCACCGCGATGATTTTGATGCGGCCCGTCTTGGCGTGCGGCAACACCGCCGTGGTAGTGGTAAAAGTCATCGAGGTTTCGCCCGACGCCAACGCCATCGTCGCCGGGGCACTGCCTTTGTACGGCACGTGCGTGATGCGCGTGCCGGTCATCGATTTCAGCAACTCGCCCGCCAGATGGCCGGGCGAGCCTGCTCCGTTAGAGGCAAACGTCAGTTGATCGGGCCGCGACTTGGCCAGCGCGATCAGTTCCTTGATGTTGCGCGCCGGCACCGACGGATGCAGCGCCACCACATTCGGCACCGCCGCCGCGTTGATGATCGGCGCAAAATCCTTCAGCGGATCGTACGGCAGCTTCGCCGGAAACCCCGGCACGATGGTGAGCGGCGCGCCGGAGCCCATCAGCAGCGTGTAGCCATCGGGCGCGGCCTTCGCGCCAAGCTCAGTGCCGATGATGCCGCCCGCGCCCGGTCGATTGTCGATAATGATCTGCTGGCCCCACATCTCGGCAAGCTTCACGCTCAACATGCGCGCCAGCGTTTCGGTGCTGCCGCCCGGCGGAAACGGCACGATCAGGCGCACGGTTTTCACCGGGTAGGCCTGTCCCGAGCCTGTCGAAGAGGTTTGCGCCAGCGCCGGCGCGGCAAACGCCAGCAACACCACAGCCAGAAAACCCTTGCGTGTCGTCATCATTCTCTCCTGAACGAGTGGTTGTGCCGGTATTATCGACGCATTGTGAGCGTTTGACACACGGCGCAAATATCCCTTACCGTAACCGCACCGCCATTCCTTCACGCCTCACTCCTCACGCACCAAGAAGCATCCATGGCACGCATCCCCATTTTTAAGCACGCTATCGTTAATGTGATTGGAATGACAGCCTCGGTGGCGCTCGCGCTTGCCGGCGCAGCGCACGCACAAACATGGAAGCCCGCGAAGCACGTCGAGTTCATCTCCGGCTCCGCCGCCGGCGCGGCGTCCGACACCGCCCTGCGCGCGGTGGAGCGCCTGTTGCAGGAAAAAAAGCTCGTCGATGCTTCCACCGGCGTCATCAACAAACCCGGCGGCGGCGGCACGGTGGGCTGGACCTATCTCACGCAGCAACCCGCCGACGGCCACCATCTCACGCTGCTGATCGGCAATCTGGTGAGCAATTACATCACCGGCATCAGCACGTTAAGCCACAACGATTTTACCTGCGCGTCGCAGATTTTCAGCGAAGTCACGGCGGTAGCGGTGCGCGCGGATTCGCCGCTGCGCACAGCGAAGGATTTGCTGGCAAGACTGAAAGCCGATCCGGCTTCGATCAGCGTCGCGGTGGGCACCGCGTTCGGCGGCTCCGGTCATATTGCGCTGGCGCTCGCCGCCAAGGGCGCTGGCGGCGATCCGAAAAAAATGCGCGCAGTGGTGTTTCCCGGCGTGTCGCAGAGCTTCGCCGCGCTCTACGGCGGGCATATCGATCTCGTCGCCAATCCGCATTCGAGCTTCGCCGCGCCGCTGAAAGAAGGCCGCGTGCGCGTGCTCGCCATCGCCGCGCCGCAACGCCTCGGCGGCGACTTCGCCCAAGTACCGACGTGGAAGGAGCACGGCATCGAGGCCGTGGTGGATGCGTTTCGCGCCATCGCCGGGCCGCGCGGCATGGGCGCGGTGCAAGTGGCATTTTGGGAAGGCGCGCTGCGCAAAATGACGGAAACGCCGGAATGGAAGCAACTGATTGAAACCCGTTCATGGGTGGATCGCTACGCGAATGCCGAAGGCTGCAAGACGGCGTTCAAGGTGCAGCACGATCAGATGCAGCTTGGATTGCAGGAATTGGGACTGGCGAAGCGCTGAGTAATGATGCTGCGCATTATTTTACGCTCTGGATTCTGGCCTGCGCCAGAATGACGATTCGTTGGCAGTAAACATGCGTCACATGACCCAACAGCGGAATTTATGAACCTCAACATCACCATCCTCGACGACTACACCAACATCGTGCGCACGCTGTCGTGCGTAAAAACGCTCGGCGAATACCAGATCACGGTGTACACCGACTGCGAGCGCGATATCGACGCATTGAGCAGCCGTCTCAAAAACACCGATGCGCTGGTGCTGCTGCGCGAACGCACACGCATCAGTGCCGACCTCATCGCGCGCCTGCCGCGTCTGAAACTGATTACGCTCAATGGGCCATACCCGCACGTCGATGTCGATGCCTGCACCGCGCGCGGCATCCTCGTGTGCTCGGAACACGCGCGCACGTCCTACGCTACGGCGGAACTGACGTGGGGTCTGGTTATCGCGGCGATGCGGCACATTCCGCAGCAGATGGCGCGATTGAAAGCGGGGCAATGGCAGAACCGCGCGGGCACGGGATTGCGCGGACGCACGCTGGGCATCTACGGCTATGGCCGCATCGGCAAACAGGTGGCGGGGTACGGCAAGGCCTTCGGCATGCGCGTGCTGGTGTGGTCGCGCGAAGCGGCGCGCGCGCAAGCGTTGGCCGATGGTTATGAAACCGCCGCCACGCGCGAAGCCTTGTTCGACGAGGCCGACGTATTGTCGATCCACATCCGCCTGCTGCCCGAGACACGCGGCCTCATCACCGAGGCCGATCTCGCGCGCATGAAACCCGCGGCGGTGTTCGTCAACACCAGCCGCGCGGAGCTGGTGGCCGATGGCGCGCTGGCAGAGGCGCTGCGTGCCGGGCGTCCGGGCGCGGCGGCGGTTGATGTGTATGAAAACGAACCGGTGATGAACGCGGATAATCCGTTGCTGCAAATGGAGAACGTGATCGCCACGCCACATCTGGGCTACATGGAACGCGACCAGATGGAAAATTATTTCTCCGACAATTTCAAGCGCGTGCTCGCGTTCGCGGAAGGCAAACCGTACGGCGTGGTAAATCCCGCTGCTTTGAATCCAGGGGGCTGACTTGCGTTCAATACTTGTATCGCTTGCGTTACTCATCAGCGTCATCAGTGTCACGGCGCACGCGCAGCCCCAACCCATGTGGCAGCCGCAGCGCCAGGTGGAACTGGTGGTGGGCTCCGGCCCCGGCGGCGGCAATGATCGCAACGCTCGCACCTTGCAAAAAATATTGAATGAAAACAAATGGTTACAGAATATCTCTGTTATCAACAAAGTGGGCGGCGGCGGCGCGCTGGCGTACACCTACGTCAACGGCCACGCGAATGACGCGCATTACCTGGTGTTTGTGCGGCAAGGGTTTTTGTCGAATCATGTGTTGGGACGCAGCCCGATCAGCCCCGACGACATGACCGCCATTGCGATGCTGACCAGCGAGCCGAGCGGACTCGCGGTGCGCGCAAGCAACACCGCTTTGAAGTCCCTGCCCGACGTGCTCGAGCGCCTGAAGCAGGATCCGCAATCGCTCACCACGTCACTCGGCAGCACGCGCGCCGGTTCGCCGCATCTGATGTTCGCGCTGCTCGCCAAGGCAGCAGGCATCGATGCGCGGCGTCTGAAAGTCGTCACCTTCAGCGGCGGCGCGGAATCGACGACGCAATTGCTCGGCGGTCACATCGACATGGCCGCGGTCAGCATCGACAACCTCGCGCCGCATCACAAAAGCGGCGCGATGCGCATCCTCGGCGTTTCCAGCGCGCAACGTCTCGC
>VFLF01000547.1 GCA_009885185.1 Nitrosomonadales bacterium
CACCCACTGCGGCGACATCGCCGCTATCCCAGCCGTCAGGCCATTTGGCCCAACCGTCCTGCGCGCGGTAGGCGAAATCGCCGCTGCCCATGCTGTTGCTGCTCATGTTTGATTCCTTTCGAGGGTGTTGATTGTTGCGCCGCGATTGTTGTGCCAATTTGTTACATGGGATCAGCGCAATACCTTTGGTGATTACGCCCGACGCTTGCCAGATTAGGCGTCAGGCGCACAAAGCCATTATTTTCATAAGTATTTGTTTTTATTGTTCTTTTATTACTTCTCCTGCTTAACTTCCTGCATCGCGCGCCAAAGCTTCGAAGGCGTCAACGGCATATCAAGCTTTTGCACGCCCAACGGTCGCAACGCATCAATCACCGCATCCACCAGCGATGGAATCGACGCCGTACACCCCGACTCGCCCATGCCCTTCACGCCAAGCGGACTCACTTTGCTGGTGGTGGGATGTTCCTCGCCGCGCAACTCGCGCAGCATGCCAGCGCGCGGCATGACGTAATCCATGAAGCTCGCGGAGAGCGGTTGCCCTGATTTCTGGTCGTAGACAATGTGTTCGCCGAACACCTGGCCCGCGCCCTGCACCACGCCGCCGTGTAGTTGGCCTTCGACGATGGCGTGATTGATGACCACGCCGCAATCGTCCACCGCGCAGTACGACACGATTTCCGGGGCGCCGGTTTCTTTGTCGACCTCGACTTCAGTGATATGGCAGCCGTTGGGGAAAGTAGAACCGAACTTGCCGTCGGCCTTCAGCGTAAGCGTTTTGGTTTTCGCCAGGTCCGCGAGCCTGATGACGCACGTCGATTCGTTGGTACGGAATTCACCCTTGGCATATTGCACCTGCGACGGCTCCACCTTGAATTCCAGCGCGGCAAGCGATTTGCCTTCTTCAATCAGCTTTTGCGCCGCAAGAAAACACACGCTGCCCGCGCCCACCATGGTGCGCGATCCGCCGGTGCCGTTGCCTTCGAGCTTGGTGCCCGGCGTGCACTGCACCACCTTGACTTGATCCCTGGCGATGCCGAGTGCATCCGACACGATCATCGCCATGGTTGTCTCGTGGCCGTGGCCCTGCGTTTTGGCGACGGTGTAAACAGTGATCGTGCCGCTCGCCTCAAGTGTCAATTCGATTTCGTCAATGAAGTTGCCCGCACCCGTGGGCTCGATCACCACCGAAATGCCTCTGCCGCGCAGCTTGCCCGCCGCCGCCGATTGCGCGCGGCGTGCCGCAAAGCCCGGCCAGTCGGCGAATTTCAGCGCCTGATCCAGCAGCCCCGGAAAATCCGCATTTTCATAAACGGAGCCGGTCGGCGTTTTGTACGGGTAGGCTTCGTTCGGAATGAAATTGCGCCTCCGCAACTCTGCGGCATCGATGCCCAACTCAACCGCAGCCTGGCTCACGATGCGCTCGACCGCGTACGCTACGTCCGGACGCCCCGCGCCGCGATACGCGCCCACCGGCGTGGTGTTGGTGAGCGGCACGCGATAATTCGCATACAGCGCGGGGATGCGGTACACCCCCGTCATGCACGTGGTGGTGTTGCGGATGTGGCCTTGCGGGCCCGGCGCGAGGTATGCACCAAAGTCGCTGATCCAGTCAAAACGCAACGCCAAAAACTTGCCGTCGCGATCCATCGCGAGCTGGCCATCAATGAGCGTGCTGCGTCCGTGATTGTCGGAGAGAAACGCTTCGACGCGCGTTGCCACCCACTTCACCGGCCTGCCGCTGGTCTTGGCCGCGATCATCAGCGCCACATACTCGGGATACGCCGGCGAGCGCTGGCCAAAGCCGCCGCCGACATCGCGCACGTCGAGTATCAGCTTGTCTTCCGGCACTTTCGAATACACCGACAACGCCTTGCGTATGGTGGTGACACCCTGCATCGGCACATTGAAGCGATAGACGCCGGTGGCCGCATCGTATTGCACCAGGGCCGCACGCGGCTCCATCGGGCTGGGCGACACGCGGGTTGACAACACCTTGAGCCGCGTGACGTGCGCCGCGCTCTTGATCTCGGCGGCAACAGCCACCTCGTCGCCGGACTCGGCTTCGAATACCAGATTGCCCGGCACCGCCTCGTCCAGTTGCGGCGCGTCCGGCGCCAGCGCGGCCTCGCCGTCAACCAGTGCCGGCAACTCGCGGTACTCGATCTCCACCCGTTCGGCGGCATCCGCCGCGGCGGCAGCACTTTCCGCCACCACCAGCACCACCGCCTCGCCGACGAAGCGCACCTTGCGATGCGCCAATACAGGCCTGTCCAGCACGCGCGGTTTCATGCCATTGCGCCCGGGGAAAGCCGACAACGCATCCGGCGCCCTGACATAGCCCTCGCGCACGGCGTCCTCGCCGGTGAACACGTGCGTGACACCGGGGTGCGCCAGCGCACGCGCCGTGTTCACCGAGATGATTTCCGCATGCGCATGATCCGAGCGCACGAAATGTCCGTAGAGTTGCCCCGGCGCATTCCAGTCAGCGGCAAATTTGCCCGTGCCGGTGATGAGGCGGAAGTCTTCCACGCGTTTGCCGTCGTGGTGATGATCGTGCTGCGCGTGTCTGTCGTGCGTGCTCATGACGGGCGATCCTTTGAACAAAACCGGTATGTCGCATGGTAAACCGGGCGGACGCGGGGCGCCAGTTTGTGCCAGAACGGAGTAGCATGTGCAGACACTGACCGAAGGAGATTATGATGACCACCCACAATCCAAACGACGATGGCGCACGCAATATAGACCTTGATGAGGTCGCCACGCTGATCGACTCCCTTGAGCGCGATTTGCAAAAAATCCAGGGCAACCCGCAGGACGTTCAACGTCTTCGCGATGAGGTGGAAACGCTCAAGAATCTGCTCCAGTCCCCGGTACGCCGGCATCACTGGGTAAGAGATGCGCTGCACGGCATACACGAAAGTTTCGACGACGCGCTGGACACCG
>VFLF01000483.1 GCA_009885185.1 Nitrosomonadales bacterium
CGGCGGCGAAATCACCTTGCGCGACGGGCAGGCCGCGTTCGCGGCGTTGCGTGTGCGCGCGCCGCCGCGCCTGCTGACGATGGAACCGTGGTTTTTCAGCATGCACTCGTTCATCGACCGGCGCGCGGCGGCAGTGGCCGACTCGTTGCTGGGGCCGAACGTGCCGTAGCACCAAGCTACGATGGCGCGATGCCGCGACAGTGCTCAGGCGGCCAGCCGAATGATCTCCGTGCCGCGCGGCGGCTTGGTGAGAAACCGTTTGAGTATCTTGTAGGTATCCACGTCGAACACCGGCGCCGATCGCGTATCGGCGAGATCGTGCAACTCGGCCTCGCTGCGCACGGTGCCCAAGTAGCACCAGCGGTCCAGCACGTGCAACTCGGTGTTGTCGCTGTCTGGTGTGACTTCGCGTATGCCGATGCGACCCTGAAACGGCCACGGCAGTGTGCGCAGCGATCCCAGCGCTTCTTTCAGGCGCATCGCGTGCTGCGCGGGCGACTCCAGCCCGATGCAGGCGCCGCGGCAGCGTTTGATCTGGTGGGCGAAACATGCGCCGTCGCGTTTCTCCAGACTCAGCAGTATGTTGCACAAGCCGTGCGTGGCGGCGATTTCGCGCAGCGCCTCGATCGCCGTCGGGCGCGAGCGGAACAAGCCATACAACTCGCCAAAGCGCGCCGGGTCGATATCGCCGGCGGTGACCAGTTGCGGCGCGCTGCCGATGTCCCCTGACTCGTCACTATGGCGCCAGTGCCAGGCGCACAACTGCGAGTTGCGGCGCAATTGCCGGTTATGCACCGGCGAAAGCTGCTTCACCAGTTGGGCTTCGAGCAGCAGCGCACCCAATTCACCGGCGGTCTGCCGCCAGTCGATTCGCTTGATCTGGCGCGCGATCTGCATATCCTTGTTGACGCGGTGATCGCCGGAAAAATGTGCCATCACGCGCGAGCGCATGTTGATGCTTTTTCCCACGTACAGCATCACGTCGTTGTCGCCGTAAAAAAAATACACGCCCGGCGCCTGTGGAATATTGTCGAAAACAAGGTCGGGCAAACCCGCCGGCACGGTTTGCGTTTTGACGAGCTTTTCAACCGCGGCGCGCACGGCATCGGCGCCGCGCTCCGCGGTCCATTTTTGTGCCAGCAGCCACAACACTTTGGCGTCGCCCAGCGCGCGATGGCGCGCCTCGCAATTGAGTCCGTGGCGTTCAAGCAGCGTATCGAGGTTATGGCGCGGATGCTCGGGATAGAGCTTACGCGAGAGTTTGACCGTACACAGCACGCGCGCGGTAAACGTGATGCCACAGCGGCTGAATTCGTTTTTCAGAAAGCCGTAGTCAAAGCGCGCGTTGTGCGCGACGAATAACTTGCCTTCCAGCCGTTGCAACACATCCTGCTGGATGTCTTCAAACAGCGGCGCGTCCGCCACCATCCGGTTATTGATGCCGGTCAAGGCCTGAATCGCCGGCGGAATACTCATTTGCGGATTCACCAGCGTGGACCACTCGCTGATAACTTGCCCGTGATGGACCTCGATAATGCCGATTTCCGTGATGCGATCATGGGTGGCGGTGGCGCCGGTGGTTTCCAGATCGACGAATACGAGGTGTTGGTCGAGCATTTGTTTGTGTGAGGTGTGGGGCGTGAGGTGTGCGGGAATTCTAATTCAGAAGTGCTGTCTGACATACGCTAATTTCGCTAAACTATGCGCATGAAAACAATCGCCGTGCCCGTGGTTGACGGGGAAGATGACGACGAGGCGTCGCCGCTGCCGCGTGGCGTCAAGAATTACATGACACCACAGGGCTACGCGCGCCTCAAGAACGAATTGACGCAGTTGCTCAAAGTCGAGCGGCCCGACTTGGTCAAAGTGGTGCATTGGGCGGCGGGCAACGGCGACCGATCCGAGAACGGCGATTACCTCTACGGCAAAAAGCGCCTGCGCGAAATCGATCGGCGCATTCGTTATCTCACGCGCCGTCTTGATAACTCCGAAGTGGTTGATCCCGCCGCGCGCGGCGACACGGATCAGGTTTATTTCGGCGCCACGGTGGATTATCTGGATGACGCCGGTGAGACGCATACCGTGACCATCGTCGGGTTGGATGAGGTGGACACGGCGCGCGGCCACGTAAGCTGGATTTCGCCGATAGCCGGCGCGTTGATCAAACACGGCACGGGTGATACCGTATTGCTGCGCACCCCGGCGGGCGCGCGCAAAATTGAAATCGTGGATGTCCGATACGAGGCGCTTAGTTGAGTAACCCGATGAGCAAAGTCGCGAACTCCCCTTCGTTTTTCAGCGTCGCGCTGTCCACCTGGCGCGCCGTCAACACGCCCTATACGCAGGCGGGCCGCAGCGACGAGCTACCCAGTGGCATCGTCAAGTTGAGCATCAAGGCGATACCCGGCGCGCGCAGCGCCGACACGCTGGGCGCGGAACGCGAAGGCACCGGCGTTGTGATCGACGCCGGCGGACTGATACTCACGGTGGGTTATCTGGTGATCGAGGCGGGGTCGATACTCGCGATGACGCCGGACGGCGGCGTGTATCCCGCCACCGTGGTCGGCTTCGATCACGCCAGCGGTTTTGGCTTGCTGCGCACACAGGCCAGCGCCGCGAAGCAACCCTTGAAGCTAGGCGACTCGTCCAAACTCAAAACACTGCAAAGCGTACGCATTGCCGCGCACGCAGACGCGGGTGGCGTGTCGCCGGCCTGCGTGTCGTCGCGCCGCCGATTTGCCGGCTGGTGGGAATACATGATCGACGACGCGATTTTCACCGCGCCGCCGCGCGGCGAGCACAGCGGCGCGGCACTGCTCGATGACAACGGCGCCTTGCTCGGCATCGCCTCGCTATGGGTGAGCGACACGCTCGCCACCGGCGTGGCATTCCCCGGCAATATGTTCATCCCGATCAACCTGCTCAAGCCGATACTCGGCGATTTGGTTGCGCACGGCAGGAGACAAACCCCGGCGCGCCCGTGGCTCGGCATCTATACCGAAGACATCGAAGGCCACGTGGTCGTCACACGCACGCTGCGCGACGGCCCGGCCGACCGCTCCGGCATCAAGCGCGGTGATATCGTGCTGGGCGTGGCCGGCCACTCCATCGGCAGCCAAACCGAGTTTTACGAACGCCTGTGGGCCAGCGGCCAGGCCGGCGACGATGTGACACTGCACGTGCTGCACGACAAAAAAGTGAAGCACTACGTGGTGTATTCGGCGGATCGTACGGATTATTTCAAGCCTTGGGCGGTGCGGTGATCGGTCTGGTGATCCGGCTGCGTTAGGATTTTCCTTTTGCGCTTTATCGATCTGCGCATTTAATGGTAAATGGCGGCTATCGGCGAATACCTGCCATTCCCGCCGATCGACCATCGGGAGCAATCCGTCCGGGAACGGTTTGATTGGCGACTTATTTCCACGCTACTTGATCAGCCGGATGTACTCGCTTCTCATCCAGGCATTGCCCGGCTCGCGGTGGAAGCGTTCGTGCCAATACAAGGTCAGGCGCCACTTTGGGAGCCGGATGGGTGGCGGGAAAACCTTGATGTTGGAATACCGCGCCATGGCCTGTGCCAGGCTGGCGGGAATCGTGGCGATCAGGTCGGTGCTGGTGATCAGTGCCAGGACGCCATGGAAATGCGATATCTGCACCGCGATGCGCGCATTCACGGCGCGGCTGGTCAGCGCCCGCTCGATATTCCGGCCATGTTGAGATGCGCCCAACGGCAGGACAAGGATGTGCTCCGCGGCCTTGAACTGCCTCACGCTGAGCGTGTTGCCAATGCGCGGATGGTTTGCGCCTGCCACGCAGGCGTATTCGGCCTCGCGTAGCGGGTGGCTGCGCACGCTGGCGCCAAGATCGTAATCGCCGGTGACCATGTCCACCTCGCCATTGGCGAGAGCGTCGCGCAGCAACGCGGCGGGGACTTGCCGGGTATGGAGGCGTATGTGGGGTGCGATGGTACGGAATTCTTGTACCAATATCGGCAGTTGAGTCCCTTCGGCGGGATCGCCCATCCCGATGTTGAATATTCGCGTCGAGGTGGCCGGATCGAAAGTCTTGCGGCTGAGCCCTCCGCGGATCGCCGCCAAGCCCTCGATGAGCGCCGGTGCAATCTCGTTCGCCAGCGGCGTGGGCTGCAGGCCACGGGACAAGCGCACGAACAGCGGATCCTTGAAAGTCAGTCGCAGCCTGCCCAATGCATGGCTCATGGCGGGCTGGCTCAAACCCAGCCGTTTGCCGGCCGTGGTCAGGTTGCGCGACCCGTAGATCGCATCGAAAACAACCAGCAGGTTCAGATCGATGCGGCCGCCGACGGTATCGATTCCAAATTTCATGTCGCCCTCCCTTGCCATATTCACAGTGATATTCACACATGGCATGTAGCGAATATTAACAATTCATTTGTCTAGTCGTCCGGCGCGGCTTATCTTGGCGCCATTGTTTCTGTGACCATCTGACAAGGAGGCGAAATGGTATACCGATTATTCTGCACCGTTGCATGCGCACTGCTCGGTGTGGGGAATGCATTTTCGCAGGCGGGTTACCCCGAGAAGTCGATCCGCATCATCGTTGCCTACCCGTCCGGCGGCTCACCGGATTTCGTGGCACGCCTGCTCGGCCAGAAATTCTCCGCAGCATTGGGAAAGCCCGTCGTGATCGACAACCTGCCCGGCGCGTCGGGCAGTATCGGGGCAGACCGCGTCGCCAAAGCGGCGCCGGATGGCTACACGCTGGGATTCCTCGCCAGCCCGGAGGTTGCCATCAATCCCAGCTTGTTCAAGCTGGCGTACGACCCGCAGAAGGATTTCTCCCCGGTTTCGCAGGTGACCCGAGGGGTGAATATCCTGGTGGTGAACAACGCCCTGCCGGTGAAGACTGTCGAGGAACTGGTGAAGCTGGCAAAAGCGCGGCCGGGCGAGATTACTTTCGCCTCCAGCGGCACCGGCACCACGCCCCACCTGTCGGGTGAATTGTTCAAGTCCGCGGCGCGAATCGACATCCGGCACATTCCCTACAAGGGCGTCGTCGTGGCGATTCCCGACCTGGTTGCCGGCCGCGTCGTGATGGCATTCACCCAGCCAAGCTTTGTAGTGCCCATGGTGAGCGAGGGGAAGTTGCGCGCACTCGCGGTGACCTCGTTGAAGCGTCATTCGGCGTTCCCGCAGGTGCCGACCATTGCCGAGTCGGGCTATGCGGGCTTTGAGGTCGTGGGGTTTCAGGGATTGGTCGCGCCCGCCGGGACCCCGGCTGCAGTCGTCAGCAAGCTCCATCTCGAAACCCTCAAGGCGCTCGAATCCGACATGCGCGCCAAATTGACCGACGCCGGTTCGGAGGCCGCCGGCAGCAAATCACCCGCCGAATTCGCGGCGCTCATTAAGTCCGAGATCCCGCGGTGGGCGAAGGTGATCAAGGATGCCGGCATCAAGGTGGAGTAAATGGAAGCGCGCCTGCGTGCTGCACGAACCTTACAAACAGGAGATAGCCATGTCGGTACAAACGACCCGCAGGGATCTGGCTAAAGCTGAGGTGGGGATCGCGGCACTGGGTGGTTTACCCGGCGGCGCGTACATCGGCTCGGCACTGGCTGCGGATACCAAAGTCCGGTTGACAGCCGCGTTGCGTGACGCGACTCAAAGCATGTCGTGGTGTGGGACAGAAACCGGCATATTCAAGAAGCACGGGCTGGATGTGAGTTTTCCTGCAATGGAAATGGGTGGCCCCAAAGCGGTCGCGGGGTTGGTGAAC
>VFLF01000029.1 GCA_009885185.1 Nitrosomonadales bacterium
GGTGCGTGTACCCGATGTATGCCTACGCGCATCCGATCGAGGACGCGCTGGAGCGCATCACGCACTCGATTTGCACGCTGGAGTTTGAAGACCAACGACCGTTTTACGATTGGCTGCTGCTGCGGCTCGCCGAAGGCGGCCTGCTGGCGCAACCGCTGCCGCAGCAGATCGAGTTCGCGCGGCTTAATCTCACCTACGCGGTGCTGTCCAAACGCAAACTGATACAACTGGTTACCGAAAAACACGTGGCGGGCTGGGATGATCCGCGCTTGCCCACGCTGGCGGGCGCGCGCCGGCGCGGCTACACGCCCGAGGGGTTTCGCCGGTTTGCCGAACGCATCGGCGTATCTAAGGCCGATTCGTGGATCGATTACGGCGTACTCGAAGACTGCATGCGCGAGCATCTGAACGAAACCGCCGAGCGCCGCATCGCCGTGCTTGATCCGGTGAAACTCATCATCGACAACTATCCCGACGGCCAGCAGGAAGACTGCTTTGCGCCGAATCATCCGCAAAAGCCGGAACTCGGCAAACGCGTGGCGCCGCTCACCCGCGAATTGTGGATTGAGCGCGAGGATTTCGCGGAAGTGCCGCCAAAAGGGTTTTTTCGATTATTCCCCGGCAATAGCGTGCGTCTGCGTTACGGCTATGTCGTCAAATGCTCTGGCTGCGACAAGGATGCGCAGGGCAACATCACGGCGGTGCATTGTGACTATATCCCGGACACCAAGTCCGGCACGCCGGGCGCGGATAGCGTCAAAGTGAAAGGCAACATCCATTGGGTCAGTGCGCGGCACGCGATTGCCACCGAAGTGCGGCTCTACGACCGCTTGTTCAAAACGCTGCACCCCGGCGCGGGGGAGCGTGATTTTCTGCTCGATCTGAATCCCGAATCCCAAAAGATCATCACTGCGCAACTCGAACCGGCCTTAAAAGACGCCAAGCCGGAGGATCGTTTCCAGTTTGAACGCCACGGCTATTTTGTTGCCGATGCGCGTGACACCACGCCCGGTGCGCCGATTTTCAATCGCGCGGTGACGTTGCGGGATTCGTGGAAGGCATGAAGCTCGCGATATTCGACGCCGTTTGCACAGCGCTGAATGAGGCCGATGTACGCTACCTCGTCGCGGGAGGCTTGGCTGTTAACGCACATGGATATTTGCGACTCACCTATGATATCGATCTGGTGATTCAGCTTGACCCAAAAAATATTCTGGCTGCGTTCGACGCCATGGCAAGCCTCGGTTACCGGCCCTCCGTGCCTGTAACGGGCAATCAGTTTGCCGACGCAAAGCAACGCAAGGATTGGATCAAGAACAAACACATGCAGGTTTTGAATTTCCACAGCAGCCGAAACCAACAGATGCCGGTGGATGTTTTCGTTACTGAACCTTTTGATTTTGATCGCGAATACAAATCGGCAATTCGCGGCACGCTGGCGCCCGGCGTGAAGGTTCGCTTTGTGTCCATTCCCACATTGATCAAGATGAAAAAACTTGCCAATCGGCCCAAGGATTTGGATGATATCGAGCATCTGCGAACACTATCCAAGGGCAAGCGCCGTGGCCCGTAACTCATCGGATCAACACTGGGGCAACGCAACCTGGGAAGGTAGCCGCAGCGTGCAATTGCGTGCGGCGCTAAAGATGACCATACGCCAGCGGCTTCAGGCGCTCGAAGAACTTTGCGAGTTGGCGCAACGACTTAAAAATATGCCGCGCACCACGCCGCGCCGCCCGGCAGCGCGCTGACGCCTGCTGAGCCTCCATGTATTCCGTCAAGGAAATCTTCTAC
>VFLF01000079.1 GCA_009885185.1 Nitrosomonadales bacterium
AATGGTATCGGCCCGGCTTCCCGGATAGGGGGAGAATGCGGTGGCTCGCACACCGCGGCCCTGCATGGGCGTTGTGGGTAGGTCCTACATTGGCCGGTACAGTTTTTCGTAAAAGCCGCTCACTTTTACGCGTACCGTGACCGGCACTTTCCCGTGATTGCGCCAGAACCATCCATGCGTTCCGTCGAATGGCGCGGTAAATGTGCCATGGCCATCAGCCCGGTCGGTCTCCTTCCAATACGAAGTAAATTCATCGTTGCGCGCGTTGGCAGTCTCGCCGTGCATATCAAACTCTACTCTCCCGTTCTCAGAGACCCAACCGAAAACGAACTGATCGCCCTTAAGCATTGCTGCCTTTATTTCGGCACCTTCTCCGGGTTTAAGCGTCAATGCCATTTCGTCGCTCCGAAATGGTAAAGCCCTTTGCATTACGGTGTGCGCGGATACCGAAAGCGCGCCGCTACTCGGCGTTACCGTCACGGGTGCGGGGCCGGCCGAGACAAGCGGCGGCGTAGCGACCCTGGCGGCGGCCATCTTTGCGAGCCCGAGCTTTCTGCCAATGCCAGTCGGGTCGATGCCATACTCTGCCGGCAGTACGGCAATTATTAAAATAACAAATGCAACAAAAACCGCAATGCCAGTAGCCTTCCACAGTTGTGACAAAGTAGGCAAGGAGCGCAGATCGGGTGCAGACATTTTTAAGGCCTTTTCAAGACACGAAGAATCCGCTGAGTTGATATCCGATCAAAACAAAACCTGCAGCCATGAGCACCACGTTCGCCGCGAACGCCTGACGCGCGAAGACAGCGGCCCGCCGCCAGAACCCCATCGCAATCAGAATTGCGCCCAGAGCCAGAATCTGACCAAGTTCTACACCAACGTTGAACGCCAGAATATTGGGTACCAATCCATCCTGGGACAAACTGAACTCTTGCAGTTTGGTCGCGAGGCCGAAACCGTGAAAAAAGCCAAATATCAACACCGCGGCTTTCGTATTGGGTTGGAACCCCAATACACGCTCAAACGCACCCAGGTTGTCGAGCGCCTTGTATAGGACTGAGAATCCGATGATGGCGTCAACGATATAGGAGTTCACGTGGGTGCCACTGATCACGCCATAGAGCAGCGTTACGCTGTGGCCGATGGCAAACAGGGTCACGTAGACCCCTACTTCACGCATCTTGTACAAGTAGAAAATTACGCCGAACAGGAACAGCAGGTGGTCATATCCCGTGACCATGTGCTTTGCACCCAGGTAGATGAACGCAATCAACTGCATGCCGCTGTTCTGCTCGATAAACAGCTTGTCGTCCTCAGCGACGCCGTGAGCGAAGACATTTGTGGTGAAAAGCGGTAGCAGCAAAACAATCATGAGTGCTAGCCAGCGCAACCACGAAGCGCCTGCGGACCTTTGCTGCATTACACCGAATGTCAATATTCTAGTCATGTTACAAATTCCAGATCAGGTGAGCATCAACGAGTAACCTGAAATATACATTTAAGGCAGCCCTTGTGCGCCCAGCGCGTTGTTCAGGGCCGCGGCGTCCCGAAAGTCATGGCGTTTCCGTGAATACAGGCGCGAAGCCTCCCCCATGCGTGCGAAAGTTCGTGGTCTGTCCCTGATACAGGCGTGCCGCGACGAGCTTGACCACCCCCGCATAGGCAAAATTGCGAACGTCGGCTTTCAATGCCGTAGCCGTCGGTGTGCCTGCAACGTGCCGCTCGCTGGGCGCGACCAATGCCTGCGCAACGTAGGTACTCTTTGCCATTTCCTCCCACACCCGCTTCGTCAGCTTTTCGCCACGATAAGCGGCCTTGCTACCGTAGCCCGCGGCAGGCTTGAAGAAGAGCTCGCGCCGCTTCGTCCACAGTGCGTCCCTGTTCCCGGCGCTCATGATCTCGGTGCGCGGGATTGCGGCGAGCAGCGTGGAAACCGCGTCATCGGAGGCACCCGTCTCGCGCAGGAACGCCTCGTCGCAGAGCAAAGTGAGATTGCGCTTGTCCGCATACAGCGCATGGGCGCGCGGATGCGGGCTCACCACAACTTCGCGGGCGAGGTACGCGAGCTGGAGTGCTGCCTGCGCAGGCTGCTCCAGCGCGAAATCGGTCAGCCGGTTGTAGACAAAGTCAATGGGCTGGCTTCCACACCACAACCGCGCATCCTTCCGCGCGAGTTCGCGAGGATCGCAGATGGTCACCTCGATACCGTGACGGCTGAAGAGGTGCCGGTACAGGAGAAACTCGGGATAAAGATACTGCGCCTCCGGCGCCTCGTCGACAATCGCCACCGACGTCAGCGGCGCGTCTTTGCGCTGCTGACGCCACTCCGCCATGAATACCTCGAACAGCGCTTCTTCGATGGCGTCTGCTTCCATTGGCGCCATCTTGAGCCCCACCACGCCCGCGCAACACGACCGGTGTGCACGCCCCAGCACCGTGTTGAGGAGCGCGCCGCCCGGATTCGTATTGATTTCTATCAGTTGCGGCCCCGTGACGGCCAGATGAAAATCGTATCCTAGGAGACCACCGGGCGAACCCGGATCGTAGCGCGCAATCTCAGGCGCCCACGCCAGTGCCGCGCTACGGAAATGCGGTGTTGCGACGACGGCTTCCACCGCAGCGATAACCCGCGCCATGCATTCGACGTGCTCGCGTGAGACGAACATCGGCACGGACGCGAAAAGATGCGGATGAGTCTCGACCATGGCACTGGACAGGCCGCGGGTGCGCAGATCCGCTTCGAGCCCGCGGCGCAATAACTCTTCGTTTAGGCTGAGGCAGTA
>VFLF01000137.1 GCA_009885185.1 Nitrosomonadales bacterium
GCAGTTTGACGCGGTCACCAAATTCAATGCGCAGGTGGATGCGGTGACGCGGCTGCCGGATCTGACGCGGCAGGCGTTTCGCGTGGCGACCTCCGGTGCGCCGGGGCCGGTGCATTTGCGCATCCAGGGGCATCTGGGGCAACTGACCGAGGCCGAGGCGGAACTCGATCCGATGATCGAGGCCAAGTACAAACGCACGCCGCCGTTTCGCAGCGAACCGGACATGCAGCATGTGACAGAGGCGCTGGCACTGCTGGCGTCCGCGCAGCGTCCGGTGATCGTCGCCGGGGGCGGGGTGATGACTTCCGGCGCGCAAGCCGAACTGATCGCGCTGGCGGAAAAACTCAACATCCCGGTGGCGACGTCGCTCAACGCCAAGGCAGTGATGCCCGACCATCATCCGCTCAACGTCGGGATTCCCGGCGCCTACTCGCGTGACTGCGCCAACCGCACGCTGGCCGAATGCGATCTGGCATTCTTTGTCGGCAGTCACACCGGCGGGCAGGTCACCAATAACTGGATGTTCCCGCCGGCAGGCACCAAGATGATTCAGTTGGATATCAACCCCGATGAACTCGGTCGCAATTATCCGAACGCGGTGTCGATATTGGGTGACGCGAAGCTGGGTTTAAAACGCATGACAGAAAACGCCGTGCCTAAGTCTGCGAATGACTGGACCCAACGCGCGCAGCAGTTTGTTGCCGAGTGGCGACGCGAGAATGCCGAAATGCGCAACGCTGATGTCGCGCCGATACGCCCGGAGCGCATCTGCAAAGAGATTTCGGACGCGCTGCCGCCGGACGGCATCGTCGTGTCGGATACCGGCCACGCGGGCATTTGGACGGCGCGCTTTATTGAATTGAAGCACCCGACGCAGCGTTACTACCGCACGGCGGGTTCTCTGGGCTGGGGTTTCCCGGCGGCGCTAGGCGTGAAGTGCGCTAACCCGGACAAGCCGGTGGTGTGTTTCACCGGCGACGGCGGTTTTTATTACCATATCGGCGAACTCGAAACCGCGCGCCGCCACAACATCAACGCGGTGATCGTGGTCAACAACAACAGCGCGCTGAATCAGGAAATTCGCTTGAACGATATCGCCTACGGCGGCAAGCAGCACGGGCGAGCGGAAGAAATGTGGCGCTTTCCGGAGGTGAATTTCGCCAAGGTGGCGGAGTCGTTTGGCTGCATCGGCATACGCGTCGAGAAACCCGGCGACCTCGCCGACGCGTTGAAGCGCGCGATCGCCATGAACAAGCCGGTGGTGGTGGATGTCGCCACCGATATGTACGCGATTGCGCCGCACCCGTGGACATCCACCGGGCGTGATTTTCATTCGTATCAAAAGACGGGGGCTTGAGATGGCAGGTTTTGCGCTGGGCGAAGATCGCGCTTACTGGATCAGTTGGTTTAATCTGCCGGAGGAAAAACGCCACGAGTTTTTTGGCTGGGCGTATGAGTCGTATGTGCCCAAGGTGCTCGCGCGCGACGGGATATTGTGGGGTGCGCTGTATTCCTCGCAGCCCACGGGCAGTTTTACACCGCTGGGGGGCGGCGGGCGCATCAGTCACAAAAAAAATCCCAAGGGTGTGCCCGTCGGCGACCGTTACATCATGATGTTCGGCGCGATGGATATCTACGCGCTGGCCGACCCGACGCCGGACGAATTTCATGCCACGTTTAACAAAGCCGACAGCAAAATGCTCGCGCTGCGCACCGATGAGCGCCGCAACCTCATGATGGAAGAGGCGCGCATCGAAGGGCCAGGCATTATTGAAAACACACCGGAGATGGCGCCCGCGCCGGCGATACAACTCGGCAGTTTCAACGCGGGCGCGTGGGCCGACGAGGAAGAAATGGCGGTGTGGTACGCGCGCTGGCGTCTGCCGTCTTTGACCGCGTTGCCGGGCGTGGTGCGCGTGCGCAAACTGATTTCGGTGGCGGGCTGGGCCAAGCACGCGTGCTTTTATGAATTTACTTCGCTGGCGGCGCGCGAGGAGCATTTCGTGCATTACGAAAAGCCCAACAAGAAAATGGTGAAGTGGTCCACCGACGTGGTGCGCGACACGGTGCATGCGCGGGGCTCGGCCAATATCGCGAGCAGGATATTTTATTCATTAAAAACAGTTACTTAGGATATATTCGGGGAACAGCATGCCACAGTGGGAACACAAATCGGGATTTGAAATCGTCAGGGTTGCGCAGATTGAATGGGAAGACCGCCGCAACGTCGACAACTGGCCCAGCCGCGCGGGTATGTTCTGCGACGACAAGGCGCTGCAATTGTGCATACGCCTGATCGATTATCCGAAAGGCTCGACCGAGCCGCGCCACGTGCATGGCGGCATGCACGCCACCACGGTGTTAAAGCATCACACGGTGGTGGATGGCGTGACGCTGCGTCCGCTGGATGTGGTGCTGGGGCCATCGAACGAGCCGCACGGGCCGCTGCATTACCCGGATAGTTGTCAGTTGTTGAGCGCGTTTCAGGGCAGCTACTTTCACAGCGAAGTGGAAAAACTGTCGGGTGAAAAACAGTACCGGCTGATTCAGCAGGAACAACTGCCGTGGGAGCCGGGCGCCAACGGGGAGCAGATCAAAACGCTGGTCGACCGCGGCTGCGGGCGGCTGCTGGTGCAAGCCATTAAATTCGCGCCCGGCGGTTCGATGCCTGCCAAATCGTACGGCAAGCTGCACTCGGCGCTGATCGCTTTCGGGGGTGCCGAGGTCGATGGTGTTGCGCTGGGCGAATGGGACTTCCTGCGCGTGTTGGACGCCGCGCACGGCGCGGTGAAATTTCCGCAAGGGGCGACGCTGCTGGCGCTGACGATGCGGTGAGCAGGCGCCGTGGATTGATAGACCCGCATCGCAGTTGAGCGGCATGGCGCAATACATCGAAATCCACCCGGTCAACCCGCAGCCGCGCCTGATCGCGCAGGCCGCGCGCATTGTGCGCGATGGCGGGGTGATCGTGTATCCGACGGATTCATGTTACGCGCTGGGTTGCCACATCGGCGACAAGGCGGCGATGGCGCGCATGCGCGTGATTCGTCAGGTGGATGAGAAGCACCATTTTTCGCTGGTGTGCCGCGATCTGCGCGAGATTGCCACTTACGCCAAGGTCGATAACCAGCAGTATCGTCTGCTCAAGGCGGCCACGCCCGGCTGCTACGCCTTTATTCTGGAAGCCACGCGCGAAGTGCCCAAGCGTTTGCAGCATCCCAGCCGGCGTACCATCGGCTTGCGCATCCCCGATCACCCGGTGGTGCGCGCGCTGCTGGCGGAACTGAATGAGCCGCTGCTGTCGTCAACGCTGACCTTGCCCGGCGACGACGTGCCGCTGAACGATCCGCAGGAATTCCGCGAGCGGCTTGAGCATCACGTTGACCTGATACTCGATGCGGGTTCGTGCGGCGTCGAACCGACCACCATTGTGAATCTCACCGGCGCGGCGCCGGTGATCACGCGCGTGGGCAAAGGCGATACGGCCATCTTCGGTGTGTGAAGTGCCATTGCGTTACACTCGGCGTTCTTCGCGCTTGCGCGACCGCACGCTCCATGAAAAATTATTCAATAAAAACAAATAGTTACGTATATTCCCTAGACGTAACGACGAGGCTTGCATGGAACTGAGCGTAATTCAGGTGATCGCGATTTATGCGCTGCCGGTGGTCTTTGCGATCACGCTGCACGAGGCCTCGCACGCGTACGCCGCCAAATATTTCGGCGATCTCACCGCGTATTCGCAGGGGCGCGTGAGTCTGAATCCGATCAAGCACATTGACCCCATCGGCACCGTGGTGCTGCCGCTGGTGCTGCTGGCGCTGTCCAAACTGTTTGGCGGCGGTTTCATTTTCGGCTGGGCCAAACCGGTGCCGGTGAATTTCGGCAACCTGCGCAATCCCAAGCGCCACATGTTGTGGGTGGCGGCGGCGGGGCCGGCGGCGAATCTGGTGATGGCGATATTTTGGGTGCTGATGGTGAAGCTGGCGATGAGCGATATCGCGGGATCGTTCTCGGTGCCGCTGGCGCTGATGGGCGCGGCGGGCATCATGGTGAATGCGATATTCATGGTGCTGAACCTGTTGCCGATTCCGCCGCTCGATGGCGGCCGCATCATGGTGAGCCTGCTGCCGCACCGGCAGGCGTACCAGTTTTCGCGTATCGAACCCTATGGCTTTATTATCATTATCGTGCTGCTGTTCACCAAGGTGCTCGACGTGGTGATGTGGCCGCTGGTGACGATGACCATACAATTTGTCGCCGCCATCGGCGATGTTGAAGTGCTCGACCTTTATCGACTTTTGAAACTGCTGTCCAAATAACATCATGTTCACCAATCGCGTACTCTCCGGCATGCGCCCCACCGGCGGGCTGCATCTGGGTCATTATCACGGCGTGCTCAAAAACTGGGTGCGTCTGCAACACGAATTCGAATGCCTGTTTTTTGTCGCCGACTGGCATGCGCTGACCACGCACTACGACGATCCCAGCCAGATCGAGCGGCACGTGTGGGACATGGTGATCGACTGGCTCGCCGCCGGCATCGATCCGGCGCAGGCCACGTTGTTTATCCAGTCGCGCGTGCCGGAGCACGCCGAGCTGCATCTCTTGCTGTCGATGATTACGCCGCTGGGTTGGCTGGAGCGCGTGCCGACCTATAAAGATCAGCAGGAAAAACTCGCCGAAAAAGACCTCGCCACCTATGGCTTTTTGGGCTATCCGCTGCTGCAAAGCGCCGACATCCTGATTTATCGCGCCAACCGCGTACCGGTGGGCGAGGACCAGGTGCCGCACGTTGAGATCACCCGCGAGATCGCGCGCCGCTTTAACCACGTGTTCGGCCGGGAGCCGGGCTTCGAGGATAAAGCCGAGGCCGCAATCAAAAAACTCGGTTCACGCCGCGCCAAAATTTATCGTCAGCATCGAAAGAGTTACATGGAAAAGGGCGATGCCGACGCGCTGGCGGCGGCGCGCGCGCTGCTCGACGAAACACAGAACCTGACGATGGGAGACCGCGAGCGGCTGTTCGGCTACATCGAAGGCGGCGGTAAGGTGATCCTGACTGAACCGCAGGCATTGCTGACCGAAGCATCCAAAATGCCCGGCCTCGACGGACAGAAAATGTCCAAGTCGTACAACAACACCATCAC
>VFLF01000909.1 GCA_009885185.1 Nitrosomonadales bacterium
CTGTCGTTTAACCACACTTATTTTGTCGGCAATTACATCGTGCCGCGCCCGTCGCACCGGCAGTGGCTGTTCGACGCCGACATGGGCGGGCATCCCGGTTATCGCAGCGGCCACAGCCTTGACCGGGTGCATAGCGTTCTGGGTCAGGACATCACCTCCATCTGCGCCGACATGGCGGTGCAGGTACCGGAACGCATCGCGGTGGATACCGGCGGCGTGATTCGTAGCAATCAGGTGGACAGCATGAATTACCTGCTCCGCGTGGGAAATAACGCAAATGAAAACATCATGGGCACGATGCAGACCTCGTTCGCCGCGTGGTATGGCACCGGCAATCATTTTGAAGTGTACGGCACCGAAGGTATGCTGATGCTCGGCACCGGCGCAACCCCCGCGTGGGACAAGCAAACCGGCGACGGCGACCCGTCGCGCGGCGAACTTAAGCTCTACGGCGCGCACGCCAATATCCGCCAGTATGTCGCCAACCCCACGCCGCCGGAGCGCCTGCAAAACCAGTATCGCGAAATCAAGATTCCGCAAAAATATTTTCATGTGCAGGGGCTGGACCGCGGGCGCGGCACCTATCTCGTCGCCGAGACCTGGCATGCCTTCGCGCGCGCGATCAACGAAGGGCGCGAATGCAGCCCCAACTTCAAAGACAAGCTTAAAATTCACCGCGTGTGGGACGCCGCAGAAGCATCGATCGTCAAACGCGGGTGGGCAACGGTGGATTACAGCGGGATTTCTTGAACTGCTTCACCACAGCGGTGAAGTCTTGTTGTGCATTTAAAAAGGAGCAACCATGATCTACGAAATGAGAACCTACGATTTGAAACCGCGTTCATTGCCAGAAGTCGAAAAGCGTTTCGGCGAGGCCTATGAAAAACGCAAGGCATATTCGCCGCTGGCGGCGTTCTGGCACACCGAAATCGGGCCGCTGAACCAGATTATTCATGTATGGCCTTACAAGGATTTGGAAGAGCGCGCCAAAATTCGCGCGGCGGCGGTGAAGGACGGCATCTGGCCGCCGCCCACCACCGAATTTATCGTCAACATGCGCTCGGAAATCTTCATGCCGTTTTCGGTGTCGCCGGAATTAAAGCCGGGCAAGGTGGGGCCGTATTTCGAGATGCGCACGTACACGCACGCGGCAGGCGATCTCGGCAAGCTGCGCGCGGTGTGGGAGAAAGCCGTGCCCGAGCGTCTGAAATACAGCCCGCTGTGCGCGGCGTGGTATTCGGAACTCGGCGGGCTGAACAAGTTCGTGCATATCTGGCCCTATCCGTCGCTCGATGCGCGCAACGCCACGCGCGACAAGGCGCACGATGCCGGCGTGTGGCCGCCGAATGCCGCGAAGCTGGGTCTGCCGGGCTACAACCTGGTACATCAGGAAAACAAAATACTGATGCCGTCGGCGTTTTCACCGTTGCAATAAGCATGCGCTGGAAAGTACTGTGCGCGCTGGCTTGCGTCGGCGCGCACGCCGGTGCTGCCGATACGGGCTTCCCTACGCGCCCGATCCGTTTCATCGTGCCCAACGGCGCGGGCGGCACCACGGATCTGGTCGCACGTTCGGTGGCGCCCAAGCTCGCGGACATGCTCGGCCAGCAGGTGGTGATCGACAATCGCCCCGGTTCCGGCGGTATTTTGGGCACGGAGATAGTCGCCAAGGCCACGCCCGATGGCCACACCTTGCTGATGGGCACCATCGGCAATATCGCCATCAGCCCGGCGCTGTACCGCAAGCTCGGCTACGACTCGCTGCGCGATTTTGCGCCGGTGACGCAATTGGCTTCGGCGGCCTATATGGTGGTGGTGCACCCAACAATTGCGGCAAAATCGATGAAGGAACTCGCGGCACTGGCCAAGGCAAAACCAGGCGCGCTCAATTTTGCATCAGCGGGCAGCGGGACCGGCTCGCATCTGGCGGCGGAATTGTTCAAGTCGATGGCCGGCGTGGAGATGGTGCATGTGCCGTATAAGGGCGGCAGCCCGGCGATGACCGACGTGATCGCGGGCCAGGTGCAGTTGATGTTCAACGGTATTCCGTCGTCGATGCCGCATTTGCGCAGCGGTCGCGTGCGTGCGCTGGCCGTCACCACCGCCACGCGCTCCGCCGCCGCGCCGGAGTTGCCAACGATTGCCGAAGCCGGTTTCCCCGGCGCCGAATCAACCTCATGGACAGGCATCCTGGTGCCTGCGGGCACGCCCGCGCCGGTGATCGCCAAGCTGAACGCCGCGTTTGTAAAGGCGCTGCAATTCCCGGACGTGGTAGCGCGCCTGTCGACGGACGGCGCGGCGCCGGTGGGCAATTCACCAGCGGCGTTCGGCACTTACATCAAAAGCGAGTTGGCGAAATGGGCCAAGGTGGTCAAAGCGTCCGGCGCGACGGCTCAGTAGGCTTCTCTGCCCGACGGAATGGGTAGGTTGGCGCTGAGCCTGCGAAGCCCAACACCGCGGAGTCTCTGTTACCGAATCATTCACGCATCACGCGACGCCGTTGTGTTGGGGTTCGCTGCGCTCACCGCCAACCTACAAAATCACCCAGTTGCTTACGGCTTCTGAAACTTCAACACAAACTCATCATTCGGTTGCGCGGGATTGGCCACGGGTTTGTCGCGCGGGTCGGCGGGGCTGCGCAGGAACTGGCCCTCAGCCACCAGCTTGAAGCCGGCGGCTTCCACCTCTCGCCGCAGGAACGCTTCTTCAATGCGGTGCAGGCTTTTGGATTCGCTGATGCCGGTGCCGGATCGGCCCGAGTGATCGACCACCACGTAATAGCCGCCCGGTTTCAGCGCTTCAAACACCGCGCGATTGAGCCGCGTGCGATCTGCGCCCAGCCACCCAAGGTCGTGATAGTTGAACATGAAGGTCACCATATCCAGCGTGCCTTTGGCCGCATCGGGCGGCAGCAGGGTTTCGTACGGCTGCACGCTCAAGCTGAGATTCTTGCCGCTGTACGCCTTGATCCGCTGCTCGATACGCCCCTTGTTCGTGCCCTCCATGAACTGTTGGGTGTTGTGCGCGATCACGCGCCCATTCGCGCCCACCATGCGCGCCAGCATTTCGGTGGTGTAACCAGCCCCGGCGTTGACATCCATCGCCTGCATGCCGGGCCGCGCGTCGATAAAGGTAAACAGTTCGCGCGCCTTGCGCCGCGTGTCGTTGGTTTTGTCGGCCTCGCTGCGATCCGGCGCGGCCAGCATCGCGTTGATCTGATCCGCGTTGAGCGGCGGCGCCTGCGTGGCGCAACCTGACAGTATTGCGGCGAGTGCAAGGATGGCGGTCCAGCAGTGGTTAATTCTGGCGATCATGGTTGTGACTCCTCGTGGTGGCGCGCCCTCGGTCGGGAGCTGTTAGGTTACGGTTTGGCCGGCGGCGGCTGGGCTTTAATCACTGCCTGCCCCGCCGCGCGCCATGCTTCGATGCCGCCGATCAGGGTGAGTGCACCCTGATAGCCGCTTTCATACAGGATGCGCGTCGCATCGCGTGCGCGCGCGTCGTCCGTGCCGTAAAGAATCACCGGATCTATTTTCGGCAGCTTAAGACTGTCGAGCCGCGTCTTGAATTCGGCTGACGGCACGGAAATCGCACCGGGCAAATGGCCCTGATCGAAGTCAGCGCGTTCGCGCACGTCAATCACCACCGGCGGCGGCACACCTTTCATCAGCCCGACGGCATCCTTGACCGACACCTCCGGCCCGCCCTTCAGTCCCTGGCTGGAGAAAACAAAAACGCCGATCAATATCAGTATCGGCACCAGCCATTTGCGTCCCATGATGCCCCGTGCTCCGTGGTTTGAACCAGAAGCGCTATTTTATCCGCGCCGGCGCCGCTGCGCCGCCCGCAGTCAGCGCGTTCAGCACGCCGCGTAGGGTGTCGACCACCGCGCTTTCGTAAGCACGCACGAACTCGACATCGCGTTCATCCTTGAGTTTTAACCGCTTGAGGAACGCCGCGCGCGCGGGCTTTTCGCGATCCACGCGCCGGAAAATTCCACCGTGCGCGCGAGGTCGCCATCCAGCGCGTCATGCACGCTTTCCAGAAACGGGTAGTGGCGGCTATAGGTCATGTTGCTCGCGAGGCCGACGCTGTTCAGTGGGCCACGCTTCCATTCCAGCGCGCGTTGCGCGCTGCGGTAGAGCTATTCGCGTTCGCGCATCAGCGTATCGGCGGAAATTTCCTGGCGCGCATACCGGGCGTACAGCGCCTCGGCGGCGCCATAAACGTCGATGGTCGCGCGCGTCAGCCGTGATTGCGCTTCGGCATAGCGGCGTACCGCGCGATCCTCGCGCGCCTTCACGCCGTATTTCTCGACGCTAAACGCGACCATCGCCTTGTAGGTAATGAGTTCGCACAAGGCCTCCCCGATGCCGAAGGGCAGATCGAACTGGTCATGGCAGTCTTCGTGGATCGCCAAATACAAAAAGCGGTCGAGCTTGCCTTCCAGCATCATCGACGTGACCGAGGCGCCGATCTCGCCCGCGGCCTCAAGCTCGGCATAGAACACATCGTCGTGGCCGGCGGTCTCGCGACATTCGTGCTCGGACTACACGCGCACCCAGCGAATCGCCGGATCCTGATACGAATATGGCAAATGCCATTTCGACGCATGACCGCACGAACGATAGCCGCCGCGTTCGGCAAATACGTCCGTGAAGTTGGCCGTTTCGCGAAAGCCGATGCGGCGCTCGAACGCGCGCACCTCGTCGAGCAGCGCATTCCATTCCGCAGGTACGCGGGGCGTCGGAATGATCCAGTCCTGAAATTGGGCGCAGGCGCCGATCAGCGCTGCGGATAGCAGGACTGACCATCCAATAAAGTGGCGCTTATACATAACTTATTGTTTTTATTGTGTTTTATACAAAGTCTTTCACGCACGAAGATTACTCGCGCGCACGCCACTGGCGCACGGAGGCCGATGCAATCCTGTTACTTCGCGCCTGCCGCGCGCAGCCGGTTGGGCTTGCCCGCCTTGTACTGCGCCAGCCGGGCGCGGGCGTTTTTGCCCTCGGCCTGTTCAAAATCGGCTACCGCCAGCGCCTGCTGCTGGCGCCGCACCGCTTCGCCGTAGTCGCCGGTTTCCGCGTACGCCGCGGCCAGCGTATCGACATACGAACCGTTTTTCCACTGCGTCAGTTCACACGCCTTCATCGCCAGTTCAATGGCGCGCTTGCCGTTGCGCAGCTTGGCATCGGGCGCGCTTGCCAGTAACCACGCTGCGCTGTCGGCAGCATCCGCATCGTTGGCATCGAGCTTGATCGCCTCGTTAAAACTCGCCAGCGCCTTTTCGTAATCGCGCTTGTCCATCAGCACATTGCCGCGATTGCGATGATACAGGCCGCGTTTCGGAGCGATCTTGATGGCCGCCTCGTAATCGGCTATGGCCAGATCAAAGTCGCGCTTGGCGCGATGCGAATTGCCGCGATTGTTATAGGCTTCGCGATACTGCGGATTGCGGGTGATCGCCTCGCTGTAATCCGCGATGGCGCGGTCGTAATCTTTCTTGGCGTTCCACTCCACGCCGCGATTGAAATACACCATCGCAATGTTCTTGCTCTTCGGTCCCGCCTCGATGGCGCGCGTGCAGGCGGCAATGGCCTCGTCGCCCTTCTTCTCCTCGCATGCTTTCACGTCGGCGGCGGCCTGCGCGAACACCTGTGTCGCGAACAACACGCCGGCCAGCACCCACGCGGAAAACACGCCCAGACTCCGAATGCTTCGATTCATTGCCATGCTGCCCATGTGTGCCCTCCCCCGTGAGTGGCGCGACG
The DNA here is from genome assembly GCA_009885185.1 of Nitrosomonadales bacterium. Next base: position 5,775 of record VFLF01000909.1, read on the forward strand.
AAGGTGCGTAAAGCACAGACCGGTCGCGCTACGGCCTGCGCATATTCGCCACTGTAGCACCGAGTCGCTGATGCCGCGACTTCACGCGAGGGCGTATCACTGGCGCCCAGCGGCCAAGGTCGGACTTGGCTTTCCATTGCGGCGTGGTGGGCAGATCAGGCTGGTCGATCAGGTATAGCGCTGAGTATTTCAACCAGCCTTGTGGCGTGCGCTCGGCATCGCGCAGGCGGATCACCTGCTGCACGCCCGGCACTTGCAGAATGTTGGGGATATGTTCGGTATCGTAAATCTCGTTGAAGTCTTTTTCGTCTTCGGGCGCGATTTCGAAGGTGACCATGTAAAAGTACGGCGCGGTGTTGGCTGTGTGCGTGCTCATCATTCACCTCGGTCTGAACATTTATCGAATCATTCCCAACGCCATAATCAACGGCAGACTCAGCCAGAACAGCAGCGTGGTCCAGCCGACGATCAAACCGGCCATGGCGGAATCGAGTTTAAAACGATCCGCCAGCAGCAGCGTGGTCATCATCGCCGGCGTGGCGGCTTCGACCACTGCCGCGTACTGCGCTTCGCCCATTTTTGGAAACAGTGTGCTTGCGGCCAGCCACACCATCACCGGCATCACCAGCAGTTTGACCAACGAGGCAGTGAGA
>VFLF01000026.1 GCA_009885185.1 Nitrosomonadales bacterium
CCCACTGCCGCTTTCAGCACATGCGCCAGCAGGTCATCGGGCCGCACATTCTTGAACATACCGCGCGGCGCCTTGCCCACCGGACTGCGAGTGGCGGCGACGATGTAGGCGTCTTGGATCTGTTTCATCTAGGGTCTCCTTCCGCTTTCATCCTTAGTTTCGAAGCGGTTTTCCCGTCTTCAGCATATGCTCAATCCGCGCCTGCGTCTTCTCGGTTGCCATCAGCTCCATGAAGTGCTGACGTTCGAGATCGAGATACCACTGCTCATCCACCAGACAGCCGGCTTCGATGTCGCCGCCGCACATCACGTGCGCGACCTTGCAGCCGATCAGATGATCGTGCTCTGAAATGTGTCCTCCCGCCAGCATGTTTTCCAGCACCGTGCGGATGGTGGCGATTTCGCTGCGGCCCGCCGCCGGTATCGCGTTGTTGCGCAGCGGCGGACGATAGCCGCCGGCCGCCAGCGCGCGCACTTCGGCCTTGGCGACTTCCAGCAGTTCAAAGCGGTTCATTACCACTTTGTCGGTGGCACGCAGATAGCCGATATCGCGCGCGTGTTCCGCGCTGCGCCCGACTTCGGCGGTCGCCACCGAGCGGAAATATTTCTGGATAAAAAACGATGCGGTGCCGCCCTTCGCATCCGCCGCCGCGCGCAGGGCGAACTCCTTGCAGCCGCCGCCCGCCGGCAAAAGTCCGACGCCCACTTCCACCAAGCCGATATAACTTTCGAGCGTCGCCACCGCGCGGTCGCAATGCATCACGAATTCACAGCCGCCGCCCAGCGCCAGCCCATCGACCGCCGCCACCGTCGGCGTCATGGAATATTTCAAAGCCTGCGTGGTGATCTGGAATTGTTCCACCAGATGCTCGACCTCCGCCAGCTTGCCCGCCATCAGTTGATCGGCGACACCGATCTGCCGCGCGGCCTTCAGCGCCAGCGACTCGGCTTCCTTCTTGAAAGACTTCAACAGTTTTCCAAAGGCCGACGGTTTGGACGATGGCCTCGCACCACCCTCAGGCGTCTTTTTCAGATTCGCGCCCACCGAAAACGGCGGTTCAGTTTGCCACACCACCAGTCCCAGATAATTTTTCTCGGCGATCTCAATCGCCTGCTGCACGCCTTCCAGCACATCGTCGCCGATGGCATGCATGCGGCTTTTGAAGCTGACAATCGCAATGTCGTCGCCGGTATGCCAGCAGCGCACGCCGTCAGTTTCAAAAATCGTTTCTCCGTATTTTCTTTCTTCACCCAGCAGCTTGTCCGGAAACGGCTGACGCTTGTACACCGGGAGCGTCGAACGCGTTTGATACGTATTGGCTGAGGGCGCGAACGAACCTTGCGGCGTATGCACACCGGTGCGCGACGCATCGCTGGCCCACGCGGGTAGCGCCGCGCCTGCCATCGATTTGCCGGCGGCGATATCCCCGGCTATCCACTTTGCCACCTGCTGCCAGCCCGCCGCCTGCCAGATTTCAAACGGCCCGGTGTCCCAGCCGAAGCCCCAGCGTATGGCGAAATCCAGATCGCGCGCGTTATTCGCGATATCGCCCAGATGCACCGCGCAGTAATGAAACGTATCGCGGAAGATCGACCACAGAAACTGCGCTTGCGGATGGCTGCTGTCATGCAACTGTGCAAAACGCTCGGCAACATTTTTGTTTTTGAGTATGTCGACGACGCCCTCGTCGGCCTCGCCCTCCGACAAACGATAATTTTGTTTTTTTAAATCAAGTACTTGTATGTCTTTACCTACCTTTTGATAGACGCCGCGTTTAGTCTTTTGGCCGAGCGCGCCCTGTTCGATCAGCGTTTTTAACCACGCCGGTACCGCGTAGTACTGGTGCCAAGGATCATCCGGCAGCGTGTCCTTCATGGTGTTCACGACGTGCGCGAACGTGTCCAGGCCGACCACATCCGCCGTGCGGAAGGTCGCGCTCTTCGGACGCCCTATCAATGAACCGGTCAACGCATCCACCGTGTCAAAGCCGATGCCGAGGCGCTCCGCGTGATAGATCGTCGCCAGCATGGAAAACACGCCCACGCGATTGGCGATGAAGTTCGGTGTGTCCTTGGCGCGAATCACGCCCTTGCCCAGCGTGGTGACGAGAAATTTTTCCAGGTCATCGAGGATCGCGGGATGGGTTTCCTTGCACGCGATCAACTCCACCAGATGCATATAGCGCGGTGGATTGAAAAAATGCACGCCGCAAAAGCGGTGCCGCAGCTCAATTGGGAATGCGGACGCCAGTTGGTTAATCGACAAACCGGATGTGTTACTGGCAAAAATGGCATGCTCGCCCAGATGCGGCGCGACTTTTTTGTAGAGATCGGATTTCCAGTCCATGCGCTCTGAAATCGCCTCGATCACGAGGTCGCATTCCCTCAACAGATCGAGATGCTGCTCGTAATTGGCCGGACGTATGAACACCGCACGCGCCGGCGTGGCCAGCGGGCTGGGCTCAAGCTTGCGCAGGTTGTCCACGGCCTTAAGCACGTTGCCGTTGGGGTCACCCTCTTTCGCGGGCAATTCAAACAGAATGACTTCGACGTTGGCGTTGACCAAGTGCGCGGCGATCTGTGCGCCCATCACACCGGCGCCGAGCACCGCCGCTTTACGCACTAGAAACGGGGAGACGGAGGACATGGAAACTCCCGAATGGAATTACGGAAGATTCTAGCACTCAAGCCCAGACGTGCATAACAGAACATCAGAAACAACACGCCTTTTCCCGGCGTACAAAAAAATGGGCAGCCGCTCGGATGAGCGGCTGCCCGGCTGCCGAAAACCGATTTAGAATGAGTGCGAGTACTGAATGGAAAGGATATCCGCCCGGCTATTGAAATGTCCAATCAAGCGCCCCGGTGCGCCGGTCGCGCCGTTGTTGACAAAGCCGTCCTTGACAAACTCATGCGCATAGCCGATTTCAAGCGTTCCTTGCCTTGACGGCTTGTATTGCACACCCAGCGCGATCCATGTGCGGTCCTGATCGGGCAAGCGCGGCGAGCGATGCAGATCGTTCGTAGGGGTTTTGTCGTAGGCCACGCCAAAGCGCAGTTTTACCTGATCGTTCAGCCGGTAATTAGCGCCTACGCTCGCGCGCCATGTATTCTCCCACTGAAACTCGAGCGTGTTAAAAACCGTTCCTGCCGCGCCGCCCAGCGGATTTAATATTGCTGAAAACGGCACGGCGCTTGACGTGGTGCGCACGACGGTCAGTCGTTGCAACTTGTCCCACCCTGTCCAAGTCAGGTCACCCATCACATCCCATTTCGCATTAAGTGCGTGCGCGGCGCTCAGCGAAAAACTGTCCGGCACTTTTAGCGCCGCCGTGGCACTCACCGCATACGCCGCATTGGCAGCAGGATTGGCAAAGGTGACGCCTCCCTCAACGTCGTACTTGATCGCGGAACGATAATGCAATCCGATACGCGTGGCCGGCGACGGCTGAAAAACAGCTCCCACGTTGAAGCCATAGCCAATGTCGTCGGCCTTCAGCGTGGTCTCACCAGCGGCACCGGCCAAACTGGTCAGTTTGGCGTCTATCTTTTGCACGCTCACGCCCGCGCCGATGGAAAAAGCGTCGTTCACCTTGTACGCGATGGAGGGTTGTATGTTGATCGTCTTCAGAGCGGACTTCAGGGAAACCAACTGCCCGCGCCAGCCGGCATCGTAGTTCGTGGTGAGGCCAAACGGCACGTTCATTGCGACGCCAAAGCGCAGCGCCGGCGTGATATCCATGGCAAAAAAACCGTTGGGCACGTAAGCCCAATCACCGCCATCCCCGCCTGCGCCCGCGCCCGGCGCGTCAAAAGAAGTAGCTCCGCTAGAGCCTGTGTTCTGGAACTTGAACGACGGTCGCAATATATGCAACGCACCCGTCATGTGCTTGCCCAAAGGCAGCGCCGTCATACCCGCCGGATTCGACCACACCACGCTGGCGTCATCGGCCACCGCCGCACCGCCCGCAAATGCATTGCCGGTACCGCTGCCGCTTTGCGTACCGATGGCAAATCCGCCCGCCGATGCTGAAAAAGACGTGGCCGCCGCGCTTGCCGCCAATGCAGAAACAACAGCTAATCTGTTGAATTTATTATTTAAATTCATATACCCTCCTTCTTTTCTAAAATGAATCTAGTGTAACTTCGACTTTCGCCTTTGTGGACGATCTTACAAACATTTAACAAGCAGTCTTATGTCTCGCGTGACGCGTTCACCACGCGCGGCTGCCGCTTCTCGTCCACCGCCACATAAGTCAGCGTCGCCTCGGTCACCTTGACGCACAACTCCTTCTCCGGTCGCCGCTGCGAATAGACCTCGACATCTACGGTGATCGAAGTACGCCCTACTTTGACCACTTCGGCATAAAAACTCACCACGTCGCCCACAAACACCGGCTGTCTGAACACAAATGAGTTTACCGCCACCGTTGCTACGCGCCCCTGCGCGAGTCGTACGGCGGGAATACTGCCCGCCAGATCCACCTGCGACATGATCCAGCCGCCGAAAATATCGCCGGTATGGTTGGCGTCAGCCGGCATCGGAATGACGCGTAGCGTAGGGTCCTTGTTGGGCAGGGGCACGGTGGCGCTTGGCTCGCTCATAATCTTTCTCTAAAAAACGATGACAGTGGAACGATGACGCGATGGATCCTTGCGATTAATGTCCCGCGTACATCTGGTCGATCTCGGCGTTGAATTTCTCCATCACCTTGGGTCGCTTGAGTTTCAGCGTCGGGGTCAGCAAACCGTTTTCCATGGTCCAAGGCTCCAGCGTCACCATGGCGCGGCGCACCTGTGCGTAGCCGGGAAATGCCTTCAACTGCGCGCCCACGCGCGCGATGATCGTGGTTTCGACCTCTTTGGTTCTTGTCACCCCTGGGTCATCCGCCTTCCAGCCCTTTTCGGCGGCAAGCTTTTTCCAATGCTCGGCGTTAAGCACCGTGATAATGCTGAGATACGGCTTCGCTTCGCCCAAGAGCATCACCTGCTCGAACAGCGGATCGCGCAGTACCGCGTTCTCCATGTCCACCGGCGGCAACTTTTCGCCATTGGACATGACGATGATTTCCTTGATGCGTCCGGTAATGAACACATGCCCCTGCTCGTCAATACGCGCGGTGTCGCCGGAATTCAGCCAGCCGTCGGGCTGTATCATCGCCTTGGTCGCGGGCTCGTTGTTCCAGTAGCCAAGCATGATGTTGGGGCCTTTGATCAGCAACGCATTGTTGTCGCCGATTTTAACCTGCACGCCGGGCAGCGCCTTGCCCACACTGGCGGGCAGATTGTCAGACGGCTTGTTGGCACAGGCCATCGGGCTGGTTTCCGTTAGCCCATACCCTTGCAGCACCGGCAAACCCAATCCGATGAACACACGGGAGATATCGGGCGGCAGTGCAGCGCCTCCCGACAACGCCGCACGCATGCGTCCGCCGAGACGCGCCATCACCTTGCCCGCTACCAGCGCATTCAATATCGGCCACAGCAAAAACGACGGTTTCCAGCCGCCGCGTCCCTGCGCGTGCTCAAAGCGCGCATAACCCACCTCAACCGCCAGCATGAACAGTTTCTTTTTCAGCGGCGAACCCTCATCCAGCTTGGCGCGAATGGCGCCCCAGATCCGTTCATAAATGCGCGGCACGGAAATCAGCATTGTGGGACGTATGGTCTGCAAATCTTCGCCAAGCTGCGGAATGCCGCGTGCGTAGGTCGTCGTGGCCCCGCACATGACCGTCAGGTAATAGCCCACGGTACGCTCAAATGTGTGCGATAGCGGCAGGAACGACAAAAAGATATCGTCGGGCGTTACCGTCAGCAGTTGTAAGCCAGCGTACGCGTTGGTCAAAATATTGTTGTGCGACAACATGACGCCCTTGGGCTTGCCGGTGGTGCCCGACGTATAAACAATGGTGGCAAGCTCATCGCCGCTGCGTTGCAGATGCGTCGTGCCCGCGCCCTGATCGGGCAGCCATTGATCGACGGATTTCACTCCCACGTCGTC
>VFLF01000882.1 GCA_009885185.1 Nitrosomonadales bacterium
TCGGCCTGCTCGTCGTCGCGCTCGTCACGAGAAAGCTCGTGCGTGAACAACAGTATAAGAAGCGTCTGGAAGCCCGAGAAGAAAGCAATCAGTTAATGAATTCGGAGCAGATCGGACAATCAACCGCAGATGTTGACGTGGCTGCGGTTACCGGTCAATCTCATGAAGAACTCAGTGCGAAAATTCGGGATGCTTTGAAAATACGCGCAGAGACACCAGCCCCCGTTTCGCGGAGAAAGAAGGAAAAAGAAAAATCCGATGCAACTCTTGACGTTTCCCCGCAGCGGGAATTAATGGCAATCATGTTGACTGACATGCTTGGCTACAGCGGATCCATGGAGCGAGATGAGAAGATAGCCTACGCAAGACTGCTTGAACACAATAGTATTATTCGCACAGCGATAGCCCACCATCGGGGGCGCGAGATCAAGACCATTGGAGACGCTTTCCTGGTCGTGTTTCGCAGCGCCATTGATGCCGTGGACTGCGCATTGTCGATTCAGCGTGCCTTTAAGGACCGTAATCTCATTAAGGAAGACGCCGAAAAAATCCTTATCCGCATCGGCGTTCACCTGGGAGACGTGCTGATCACCAGCAACGACGTTTATGGAGACGGTGTGAATGTTGCTGCCCGGATCGAGCCCCTTGCGGAACCCGGGGGTATCTGCATTTCCGGGGAGGCTTTTGCGATCGTGCGCAAGAAGCTTGAATTTGATGTCGAGCAGCTTGCCGACGTGAATCTCAAAAACATTACTAATGCACCGGATGTCTACCGTATCCACATGCACTGACAAAAAATATAATTGAATCTGTAATGCTAAGGTAGTTTTTCCGCAGCCACCATGCGATTGATTAGCGTGAATCTGGGAAGCCACACCACCACATCATCAAACACGGAAGCGGCAACATTCGATTTGGCCCGGCTTACCGTGTCGAGATCGGCGTCGGTGTTTTCTAATTCGTCGGCGGACGTGGGTGCAGGACGTGCGATGCCGGTGTCGGCGCTGATTGCGCCAAAGCCATTGTTACCATGCGAAACAACAACTGCAACAGCGGCGGTGGTGATGATGGTGGTGCAGGCCTGGCTCGTGCAAACGCGTAATGTAGTTGCCGTGGTGGCGATTGAAAATGGCGCGGCCGGCGCGCGCCGTGCGAACGTTTCTAGTACCGTATAACGGAAGCGGTTGCCCCAAGCATCCTGATTGCCCAACCCCAATGTGGCCCACGGCAGGTTTCCCGTTGCGATCGTGCCGCTCAGCACCTGGCAAATTCCTGTCGCCGCAGTGACATCTTCAGAGCCATCGTTGGCGCCGGCGCCTGCCGTGCGATCCGGACAGGGCAGATAACCGTTCGCAACGGCAAATCCCATCAGTGCTTCACGTATCTCGTCCATAGTTTTTTGCGTTTCGCTGATCTGCCGCTGTTCGACCTGTGTGGCAAGCGGCACCAGGATGCTGCCCAACAGCAGTGCAATGATGAATATTGATATGGCCAGTTCGACCAGTGTAAATCCGGCGTCTCTTGCAGGCAATTTTCGATGGTAGAAGGTGTTGGTCACTTGTACCTTAACGTATCGTTGAATGTTGGGCCGGTCGGTTGCTTCGTAAACGTTGGGTAAGAAGTGTTGCTGCCTTCGAGGTAATTTGCTGGATTCTGCCAGTCCGACGCACCTGCCCGTGGCTGCCCCAACGGAAGGCCGAGCCGTCTGCCCGCCATCATTACCACAAACTGTTTATCGGCAGCCGAGCTCGGGGGATCTACGGTCAGGCACGCCGGGCAGCCGGTAGGTGGCGTTATTCCCGTATTTAGCGACAAAGGAATAAGCGTGGCAGTCACCAGAGGTTTGTAGGCATCAGCAACGCCGTAAAACACGTGCAATTTCCAATTGTTCCACCAGTTAGTTGTGCCAGCGCCTGTATTGGCTAGCAGAGGTAACGGACATGTATTTGGCCAATTCCTGCTCATGCAAAGGGCGGGTGTAACAAGGCATAAGGCATCCAGAGGCGGGCCGGCGGGAAGTATGCCCAGCAGCGTCTGGGAAAGCGGCTGGTCGGGTATTCGCCCGAATAGTGTGTTGATTGCGTCACCGTAAGGAGGCGTGACGTCTGTTGCGGGTGCAGCCCAAGGGTAGCGGCCATTGTTTGCACTTGCGTAAGCGGTTAGGCAATTCGATACTTCCGTGATGACCCGTTTTTCCAACAGCGGCATCAGATCCTGATAAGTGATGACAATCAGCCGGTCGTTGACAATAACGTTGCCGCTGGCGTCGCGAACCACCCCGTTGATAAAACCATCGGTGGTGGGAGGATTGTCGAGGGCGAAGTTGGCATTGTCTTCAGCACCGCTGGTGTCAAGATAATTTACCGGGTTGCATTTCGGTGCTGTCGTGCTGTTACACAAGCCTGCTGCGGTGCACTGGGCAGCCCCCACACCTACTGGACAAAAGCGGTCTTGAACGGCAGCTGCTCCCTGCCTGCGCAATACCGCGCCCGGTGCAAGTACCACGGCAATCACGCCGCTGGAAGTCGGATCGGTATTTGTGGCGTCGTGGATAATCGTGCCGGCACTGTTGCGGATGGTGATCGTGCCGCGGGTATCGCTGTTAAGGCATCCGACGGCGCCGGGGTTCGTGCAGGCGGTGCGCGTGTTGAATTTGAAATTGTTGGAGACGGCATACCATAACCTTTCGCCATCGCCGTCGCGCAAATCGGGCAGCCCGAGCGTTCTCCAGGGCAGCCGGCCTATGCGGCTGGCAGGATTGGTTCCTGCAGCGTTCCCGCATGTTGCGCCCGAAGCACCGCTATCATTGAGATCCGGGCACGGCAGGTCGCCGGGACGAGTCGCCACCCCTGTTCCGTCGATTGCCACGGATACGGCATATCCAATCAATGCAGCCTTTGCTTTCTCGAGCGCCGCCGCGGTGACCTTGTCTTTCTCCACATCCGACACTACAGGTTTGGATATGCCGTAAAAAACGGCGGCTGCGCCCAACACGAGTGTCACTATCAGGAGCAAAAAAGCGGCTCCACGCTGGCAGGTACGAGACTTGCCGCAGGCCCGTGCGCGCATGGATTTTCTACTTGATAGCGCCACGTTCAACGGGTGGCGCGGCGCCGCTGTCGAGATCGGACTCTTTGGTATCGCGCCGTGCCGCGCGTTTCGCGGCGGCCGTTGGGGCTGCCACCGCTGCTGGAGGTGGTATCGAAGTACTCGCGGCTGCCGGCGCGGCGGCCGCAGGTTTTGCAGGCAGCCTATCGAGGGTCGCCCGTCGCGCGTAAGGCTCCTCAATTTTTCCAGACATCACTTCCATGCTCTGGCCAACCCGAAGCGATGCGGAGCGATCGGCTTGCGGAACGGCTACGAAAACAGTGCCGTCACGGCGCAGGCCAACCACATTTACATCGCTGTCACGCGTACGTTCGGTCATCGGCCGACCATTAATCCAAACTGTCGATTTACCATCGCTGCGTCGAACGACGCCGTTGTAGGTCACCACGTCAGGCCCCTGCGGTACGGGCTCTTCTGTAGTATCCGACGACGTTGCCGCCGTCGGCAGCCGCCGGTCGCGCTGCGCACGTACGACATCCAGTTGGGCGCGCTGTGCAGGCGAAAAGAACAACCGTCCGAGTTCGTCGGCCGCCACCGAGATTCCAGGCCTGTATGCCAAAATGCATGCCAATCCGATCAGTATGGCGCGTGTCATGGATTGGGGCCTGGCTGGTCCGCGGGTTGCGTGGTAATCCAGGATAATTGGCACTCTGCGCTGAGGTTGGGTTGAAAACGCATACTCAACGTCGACGCCGTGCGCCGCAACGTACACTGGTCTACCATGAACAACCCTGTATTCTGGTTTGACAGCAGTTCAAGAAATTTGGGCAGATCCGATTCATGCAGCATTTGAAATCGCAACTTCATCATCGATTGCATTACACGCATTTGCCCGGGCGACAGCGTTGATGCCAGCGGGTAAAGTCGTCTGGGCGATATATCATAGTCGATGCCAAATAACCCGCCGTTATGGTTTGCCACGCGCAAGGCGTCAAGCCAGTTAATGCGCTTTTCGTCGCCCACGAAGCCGAGAGCAGCAAGTTGCTGGTATCCTGGCAGATAGCGGACTATGAGTTCTTTTTCCGACCCAGACCTCTGTACGCGCGTCTGCGCATCCCTCAGTTGCGTCTGCTGTGCGCTGAGTTGACGTTGCGCCTCCAAAGATTTATCCAAGCTGAATTTTACCGCACCGATGGCCGCGAGCAGCACAATCGCGAACACAAAAAGAGGGACGGCGAGTGTGGATTTGGCGATGGTCATACGTCGGGTTTGAGTGTAACTACGATTTTGAAGTCGGCAACATCGGAATGCTCTGCGGCCGCTCTCGTGTTACCTGACAGTGCGAGGCCAGGATTGACATTGAGCGGATGCTTCACCACGCGCACTTCGGCCACCGCCGGGTCGCGCGCGAGACGGTTCGCAATCACGTTAATGGCATCTATGGCTGCGCGGTAGTCCCCTTGAAACGGCCTGATTTCTCCCGAGATGTAACCGCTTTGCCTTAATGCGCCAGCCACGACCGGCGCTGCGGCGGATTGCATAGCGCGCGTCCCCGCATCGACATTGACCGCTTCATTGCCATAGGACCAGGAGATCTCCTGAAGGAATACTTCGGGACTGGGCTCGATCGCTCGCGACACGATTTGCATGAACGGCTGCGGCGAGCGCACGGTGCGGGCGATTTTTTTGTAAATCTCTACCGCGTTGATGAGGTTCTCGGAGGTGGTGGGCGCGGCGGGAAATTCGCGTGTGATCTCTCGATACTGCGCCTGCGCCGCCGCGGTGCGTTTCGCGTCGTAGACAGTTTGCTCCTGCAAGTCATGCGCGTGCCACAGGTTGTATCCGGCCCACATCAGCCCGGCTACGCCTACTATCGTGCTGGCCGCATACACGGCTTTGCCACGCTGGTATTGCCGGTGTCCGGCGGTGATAGACGCGGGCGCCAGATTGGCGCCGGGTGGGTTCTCCGCGATCAGTAGAAGGTAGGCTGTTTCGAGCGCCACATCCAGATGTTCCGGCGCAATCCCCAGTTGGCGAACCAGCGTTTCGCGGTCGACGCGCACACAATCAACATTCGCGACATCGGCGGCGACACGGTCAATCACCGGCCCAAGGCTGTCATGGTGATCGATAAACAAGACCGTTAGCGTATCGTCAAGGGAATCCAGATGCAGTGATGACAGATAGTTGCGCGTGTTGGCGATTTCCGTGGCGTACGCGTGTGCCGCGTCACTTCCGCTGATCGTGCCGCGCGACAGTCGGCTGACAAAGAATTCGCCATTTTTGCAGTAGGTCAAACGCAGGCCCGCGCCATGCGGCGCGGCGACCAGCGCGTGCGACAGATCGTGCCCAGTTTTGTGCACGAGCGCCGTGGTCAGCATCGATACCAGGTAAATGCCCGCCACCGGCAAGCCTGCCTGCTTGATAACGTTAAGCCATGGATCGATCAGCGCCGGGTTGGTCAGCGCGGCGAACAGGTAACGATCATCGCGTCGCTTGTCGCCCGAGCGGCCGCGCGATAGGGCTGTAACGTACGGCGAATTGCGGTAGTACTGCTTGAGCTTGCGGTCGAGCATGCCGGAGCGATCCGACCCCGTGGCGTGCGGCAGTGTTTCGAAACGGTAGTCTTCTTCAACGGTATCGGCGGCAAGATAAACCAGCGCGTTACCTGCCGCGACCATGAACTCACCGAACGCCGCGAGGCCGTCTTCATCGGCGCCGAAGATTTCGCAGCGGACCACGTTGCGTCCGCGCTGATGCGAGACCACTGCCTGGGCTGCTGAAATACAAAGAAGGATCTTGTCGGCCATGAGCGTAATGAGCGTATTGTGCCCTAGTGTTTTGCCTATAGCTTCAGCTTGCCGAGAATATCATAGACGGGCGACAGCACCGACCACATGATAAAGGCCATCACCAGCCCCAAGCCCATGGTCAGTGTCGGCTCCAGCATGCGCAGCGCCTTATCGACCGATTCGCGCACGTCGCGCGTGTAAAAATAATTGACGTTGCGCAGCGCGACATCGAGCGCGCCGGTGCTCTCGCCCACGCGCAGCATGCGCAGCACCAGTGCCGGAAGCAATCCGAGGTCATGGAACGCCTCGGTCAGGCTTTGGCCGGCCGATACCTGCTGGCCGGCGCGCATCAGGCCGTCCGCGACATATTTGTTGCCGGCGATTTCCTCGCTGGTTTTCAGCGCGTCCAGCACGGTGATGCCGGATTCATACATCAGGGCAAAAAAGTTGGCGAAACGCGCGAGAATAATTTTTTGCAGGATGGCGCCGATGACCGGCAGACGCAGCTTGGCGTAGTCCCAGAAATAGGCGGCCTTGGGATTGGTGCGGATGCTGAATGCAATGCCTGCCCCCAGCGCCACTGGCACGAACAGCAGGATTGGCCAATAGGTGGTGATCGCTTGTGATAGGGCGATCAGCAGCTTGGTTTGAAACGGCAGGGCCACGTTCATGGTCTTGAGCAGACCCGTGACCTGCGGTACCAGATAGGTGAGCAGGAAAATGATGACGCCGGTGACCACCACCAGCACCATAATGGGATAGATCAGCAGTTTCTTGGTCTGCGACGCGAGTTCGTCTTGCCACTTGAGCGCGTCGGCCAGGTTTTTGAATACTTCCGCGACGCGGCCGGTCTGTTCGCCGGCGCGGATCAGGCTGATAAACACCTTGTCAAAGATTTCCGGATGCGCGGCCATGCACTGCGACAGCACCTTGCCGCTTTCCATGTCCTCGCACATCGTCGTCAGTACCTCGCGAAAGCGCGGATGTTCCAGCGTATCGCGCAAGTCACGCAGACCGTCGGCGATGGGAATGCCCGCGCGGCTCATCTGCTCCATGTCGAAGCAGAAATTGATCAGGTCCTGGCGCGTGATGCGCGCCGCCGTCACCATGATCGAGGTGCGGCGATCGACTTCGGCGGCGGTAATGAGGTCGAGCCCCACGTGCTTCAAGCGCGCTTCGAGATCGACATCGTTTACCGCATCCATCCCGCCGCGCACCGGGCGGCCGCTTTTGTCGATGGCTTTATAGCGAAACGATGACATCCTATTGAGCGATGAAGGCGTCAGGACGAAGGAAGAAAACAAGCATGTTCGCGTTAGGCGTATATCTGAATTTGCTGGAAGAAGAGCTTAAAATATCATTTAAAAACATATAGTTAAATGGCAATTGGTTTGGCGATACGTGACGGTATTTTGTGACCCAGGGCATTCATTTTATTCACCGGCTACCCGTCTATCCTTTTCAGCCGCCCGGTCAGATCCACGGTGCGTGAGACTTCGGCAATCGTGGTTGTTCCCTCGATGATGCGGCGTATGCCGGCGTCGGCGAGGGTCTGAAACCCCTTGCTCAAGGCGGCTTCGCGCAGCTCGCGCGCAGTGCCGCGGCGCGCCACCAATTCGTCAAGGTCGGTATCCATCACCAGCAATTCCA
>VFLF01000503.1 GCA_009885185.1 Nitrosomonadales bacterium
GCAAAAACGACGACGAGCCTTTTTCGACAGTGACGCCCTGGCGGCGCACCTCCTGCGGCAAGCGCGGCTCGGCCTGCTTGACGCGGTTATTCACGTTCAGCGCCGCCTTGTCGACATCCGTGCCGATCTCGAACGTCACCTGGATTTCGACCACGCCGCTGGCAGCGGAAGTCGAGCTCATGTAGAGCATGTTCTCCACGCCGTTGATCTGGTTTTCCAGCGGCGCGGCGACGGTCTGCTCCAGCACGGTGGCGGACGCGCCGGGATACACCGCGCGCACCGTCACCACCGGCGGGGCGATTTCGGGATACTGCGCGATCGGCAGCACGCGGATCGCCGCAAGCCCGGCGATGACAATGAAGATCGACAACACCGCCGCGAAGATCGGCCGGTCGATAAAGAAGCGTGACATCATGTTGTTCTTGCGCCGTTATTTCTTGGCCGGCGCGGGTGCGGACTTACTGTTCGCTTTCGCGTCACCCTTGCCTTCGGCTTTATCAGCGGATTTTTCCGGCGCGGCCACCTGCACCGGCGCGCCCGGCCCGATTTTCATCACGCCATCGACGATCACACGCTCGCCTGCTTTGAGGCCGCTGTTAATAACCCAGCCGTCATCCGCCCACGCGCCCACCTCCACCGGTCGCGCTTCGGCCTTGCTGTCGGCATTGACGACGTAAACAAATTTGCCTTTCGGGCTTTCCAGCACCGCACGTTGCGGCACCACGATGGCAGCGGGCCGCACCGCGCCGTCGAGTATCAGGCGCACAAACTCACCCGAACGTAAGATATTGTTTTTATTATTAAATTCTGCACGTGATGCCGAGGTGCCGGTCTGCGTATTGACGCGCACATCGGTAAAATTCAGCGCACCCACGCCGTCGTACAGGCTGCCGTCGGAGAGTTTCACGCGCGCCTGGAATTTGCGGTCGGCGGGCATTTTCAGCCGCCCCGCTTCGACATCGCTGCGCAGCGCCAAGTGCTCGCGGTCAGACACGCCGAAGATCACATACATCGGATCGGTTTGCGTCACGGTGGTGAGCAACACATTCGGCCCCGACACCAGCGCGCCTTCGGATACCGCGGCGCGGCTGGCGATGCCGCTGATCGGCGCCTCCACCCGCGTGTAACTCACATTGAGCCGCGCCTCGTTCACACGCGCGCTCAGGCTTTTGACCTCTGCCTCCGCCACCTGCTCGGCAGAAACCGCGTCATCCAGCTCCTTCTGGCTGATCGCGCGGGCCTCGCGCACGGGCTTTAACCGCGCGAGATCGCGTTGCGCCTGCGCCAGCCGCACCTGCGCTACCGACAGATCGGCATCGGCCTTCGCCAGTGCCACCTGAAACGGCGCCGGATCAATGGTGAACAACGATTGCCCGCGACTGACCACGGCGCCCTCGCGGTAATTACGCTGGGTGAGAATGCCGGTCACGCGCGCGCGCACTTCGACCTCCCGATACCCGGCAGTCTGCGCGACATACTCATAGCGCACCGGCACATCGCGCTGCTCCACGGAGATCACCGACACCGGCGCGGGCGGAAAGCCGCCCGGTGGACCCGCCCCTTCAGGCGCTTTGTTGCACGCCGCGAGCAGCAACGCCAGCGTGCAAATCAGAATCACCGGAAATGTCCGGAAAGGTTTTACAACGGTGTGCATGATGGATTGTCCGTGAGTTCGCCGGAAACCAGTCCGGCGGCGTAGTACGAATAGCATAGTACAGCGGATGGCACATAGTATGATGCGAAATCATTACGATAAACTTACCCTCCGGGTAAAAAATTGTAATCAATAACAATGACCGCGACCTCGATAACATCATGTCCTATTATTCGTTCAGTAATACCCTGAGTCGCCCCGAAATCGCCGCGCTGGTGTTCATGGCGGTGGCGCTGCCCACCGTGATTAAGCTGCATTTGCTGCCTGCCCTGTTCGCGGGCCTGCTGGTGCATGAACTGGTGCATATGGCAGCACCCCGCATGTTCGGCATGAATCATCCAGGCCGCGCCAAGCTGGTGGCGCTGACGCTGCTGCTCACGCTGATTATTTTGGTGGTTGGCGGCGCGGTGCTCGCGATGATTTTATTTTTGCGCAGCGACGCGGGCAGCCTCTCGGTGTTACTGGAAAAAATGGCCGAGATACTCGACAAGGCGCGCGAAACCTTGCCAGCTTCGATGCAGGATTGGATACCGGTAGACGCCTCCGATCTGAAAGACCAACTGGTCGCTTGGCTGCGGTCGCACGCCAAGGAGGTCCAATCCTTCGGCGGGCAGGTCGGGCACGGGCTGGTGTATGCGCTGATCGGCATGGTGATCGGCGGCATGGTCTCGCTGCGCGAAGCGATGCCCGGACAAACATCGGGGCCGCTGGCGCGCGCGTTGTCGCAATGCATGGCGCGACTCTCGGATGCGTTTCGCCGCATCGTGTTTGCGCAGGTGCGCATCTCCGCGCTGAATACCGTGCTGACGGCGATCTATCTGGCGGCCATACTGCCGATGTTCGACATCCACTTGCCGCTGGTCAAGACCATGATCTTGATTACGTTTTTGGCGGGACTGCTTCCAGTGATCGGCAACCTGATATCCAATGCCGTGATCGTGGTCATCAGCCTGAGTTTTTCGCTGCCGGCGGCCATCGGCTCGCTGGCGTTTCTGGTGATCGTTCACAAGCTTGAGTATTTCATCAACGCGCGCATCGTCGGCTCGCAGATACAGGCTGCCGCGTGGGAGCTGCTGCTCGCCATCGTGGTAATGGAAGCCACGTTCGGCATGCCGGGCGTGATCGCGGCACCGGTGTTTTATGCCTATTTGAAATCAGAGTTGACCGGGCGCGGCTGGGTGTAACCATGACAGACCGCGTAATTTTCTGCTTTGCCTCCTGCTGTGCCTTGCTTTGCGCCGAGGTGGCTTCGGCGCAAACCGCGTATCCAGCAAAGCCCGTGCGGTTGATTGTCGGTTTTGCCGCCGGCGGCGCAACGGATTTTCTGGCGCGCATCGCCGCGCAGCAATTCACACAACAACTCGGCCAGCCAGTGACGGTGGACAACCGGCCCGGCGCGGGCGGCGCGATTGGCGCTGAGTTGGGTGCGCGCGCGGCCCCCGATGGCTACACCCTGACCGCCGGCAGTTCCGGCGCGTTTTCCATTACGCCGCACCTGGTGGCAAAGCTCGCGTACGACCCGGTGCGCGATTTTGCGCCGGTAGGCATGTATTCCACGTTTCCGTATGTGGTGCTGGTGCATCCGTCGATCCCCGCCCGCTCGATCAAGGAACTGATCGCGCTCGCAAAAGCGCAACCGGGCAAACTCAATTTCGGCTCGGCGGGCAATGGCTCCGGCAACCACCTCGCGGTGGAACAATTCAAGGCGCTCGCCGGGGTGAATTTGATTCACGTGCCGTTCAAAGGCGGCGCGCCCGCGTTGACGGCGCTGATGTCGGGCGAGATCGACATCGCGTTCGATCCGATGATCACCACCTTGCAGCAGATCAACAGCGGGCGCATCCGCCCGCTGGCGGTAAGCACGCAAAAACGCGCGCCGCAATTGCCCAACCTGCCGACGCTGATTGAAGCGGGCATCAAGGGTTACGACGCCACCAACTGGGGCGGCATCCTCGCGCCCGCCGGCACGCCACGCGCCATCATCGACCGGCTAAACACCGCGTTGAATCAGGGACTCGCGCGCACCGACGTGCGCGAACGCATGCTGTCACTCGGCGCGGAACCGCTGTCCGGCACGCCGGAAGAACTGGGGGAACTGGTGAAACGCGAACTCGCGCGCACCGCGAAAATCATCAAGGACGCGGGGTTGCGGGCGGAGTGAGGGGTGGGGAGCGGGCCTGATGGACCGCTGGACCTTCGACGTCATGAAGGGCCGCTATCTGAGGTTACAGCGGGCCCTCGCCTGCTCTACGTGATCTTTGGCTTGTCGGCCGAAGCCGCCGTTGGCGATTTGCCCAAGAGGTAACGGTACTTCGCATTAGAACGTCCGCTCTCGAAAAATATCAGATGGCGCTATCAACCCATTGCAGCCACCCGCCGTTTTGCGAAGTCGGTGACCGCTTTCCGTATCAACGTGCTTGTCGTTATGGCAGATACCAGTGATCGCTTCATGTGATGGCGGTCGGCCACC
>VFLF01000461.1 GCA_009885185.1 Nitrosomonadales bacterium
ACGAGACGCCGGCATGCCAGTCACTCGGCCAAATAGCGTGTCTGGAAAGTGTGGCGTGCATACTGAGCAAGGCGCAGGGTGGTTATGTCTGTCGCGATGCCGCCAACCGATGCGAAGCCGGATTTCGTCAAACCGAACTGGGGCTGGGCGGGAAGCCGTCTTGTGAATCCCAAGCGGGTTGCCGATTCATCCCTGGGGAGCGTTACTGCCCGCCGCTCCCCGGCTTACGTTGTATTTGCGGAGGCTGCCCGCCGTCACAGTGCGTGCCGGTGGAACAGCCGGTGCAGTGACCATGACCCAGACCTGTATCAATGAAGCGCTGATGAAACTGTCGATCCGCTCCGCCAGGGAAACCGATGCACCGGCGATCAGCACCATTTACAACCCCTATGTGCGCGACACGGTGATCACCTTCGAGTACGAACCGGTTTCCGATGCGGACATGGCGACGCGCATACACGCATACACCCGGTTGTATCCGTGGCTGGTCGCCGAGCGGGAGGGCAAGGTCGTCGCCTATGCCTACGCTACGGGCTGGCGCACGCGCGCGGCGTACGATCACACACTGGAAAGCACCATTTATGTCGCCAAGAATTACACCCGACGCGGTATTGCCAAGCCGCTGTATCTCGAGTTGCTGCGCGAACTGAAATCACGCGGCGTGCATGCCGTGGTGGGTTGCATCGCGCTGCCCAACGATGCCAGCGTGGCCTTGCACGAAAAATGCGGCTTCGTGAAAGTCGCGCACTTTCCGCAGGTGGGGCGCAAGTTTGAGCGCTGGGTGGATGTGGGTTTCTGGCAGATTACGTTCGATGAAGGTCGGCGCGCACCCTCGGAAGACGCCCGCCGTTAGCGGTAAACTGGTGGGCACAACCCACCGAATTTATGTAACTATTTGTTTTTAAACAACTAGTTGTCATGCTTGGAGATCATCATGTCGTCCGTCCCGCTCGCCGGTAGTTGCCTTTGCGGCAGCGTCACATTTGAAGTCACGCCGCCGTTCACCGCGTTTCGTTATTGCCATTGCTCGCGCTGTCAAAAAGCGTCGGGCAGCGCACATGCGGCGAACGCTTTTGTGCCGGCGGCGCAATTCAAGTGGCGTACGGGTGAGTCACTGGTGATGCGCTACGATCACGCGCCGGCGCAGCGCTTTGCCGTGTGGTTTTGCGGCACTTGCGGCTCGCGCGTGCCGCATGCGGTACGCGGGCGCGACGACATGCTGATTCCCGCCGGCCTGCTCGATCAGCCGCCGGCGGACATGCCGCGTCCGGAGAACAGCATTTTTTGGGACTCGCGTGCAGCGTGGTATGTTGAGCCGCATGACATGCCTTGCCTCAGTGAATACAAGTAAGCGAATACAAATAAGCAGCAACTTTACCTGGAGAACTTGCCATGCAGCACGTGTTGAATGTAGCCACCACCCTCACGCTGGCGCTTGCCGCTGGCGTTTCATCCGCACAAACCGCATCCACGACGTATCCCGACCGGCCGATCCGCCTGGTGGTGCCGTTTCAATCGGGCGGCTCGTATGATCCGGTGGCGCGCGTGATTGCGCACTACATCGGCGAATCGATGAAGCAGCAGATCGTCACCGACAATCGCGGCGGCGCCAGCGGACAACTGGGCGGCGAGATCATCGCGCGCGGCAATCCCGACGGCTACACCGTGGGCATCCTCGGCAACAACCATACGATTACCGCCGCGCTCAAAACCAACATGCCGTTCGACGTGCTCAAGGATTTTGTGCCCCTGATGCGCGTGGGCGTGGTGGATAACGCGGTGGTGGTCCATCCGTCGGTGCCGGCGAAATCACTGAAGGAATTCATCGCGCTGGTCAAGGCCAACCCCGGTAAATACAACTACGGTTCCGGCGGCGCCGCGGGCACCACGCATTTTGCCGGTGAACTGTTTAATTCGCTGGCGGGCACCAAGGTCACGCACGTGCCGTACAAAAGCGGCGGGCCGGCGGTGGTGGCGCTGGTGGGCGGTGAAACGCAAATGATGGTACTCAACATGATCAACGCCGATCCGCACATCAAGGCGGGCCGCATCCGCGGACTGGCGATGGCCTCCAAGGTGCGCCATCCGCTGCAACCCGATCTGCCGACTTCCGCCGAGGCCGGATTGCCGGGACTCGAAATGACGCAATGGTACGGGCTGGTGACGCCGCTCGGCGTGTCCAAGCCCATCGTCGCGCGCTGGTTGAGTGAAATAAAACGCATGGTGGATAACCCCGAAGTGGTGAAGCGCCTCGCGTCGCAAGGTGTCACCGCGTACTCCGAAACGCCGCAGGAGTTTCTCGCGTTCATGAAAGCCGACATCGAAATGAATCGCAAAATCGCCAGGGCGGCGAACATCAAGGCGGAGTAATCTGAAAGGAGCGCATTCATGATAGCTGTCATCTTTGAACTTACGCCTGCACCCGGCCAGACAGAAGAATACTTCCGCCTGGGCGCCGTGCTGAAAGCAGAAGTCGAAAAATTCGACGGTTTCATTTCCATCGAACGCTTCGAGAGCGTCACCAGTCCCGGCAAATTCGTCTCGATTTCATTCTGGCGCGATGAGCAAGCCGTGGCCGCGTGGCGTAATGTCGAAGCCCATCGCGAGGCGCAGGCGCGCGGACGTGGCGGCGTGTTCACGGACTACCGGCTGCGTGTGGCGTCGGTTATTCGCGATTACAGCATGAGCTCACGCGAAGAAGCACCCGCCGACAGCCGCACGGCGCATCGGTAAGCCTATGAAAATAATGCGTCGGGTAATGACATTAGTCGCACTGATGGTGTTGTGGCCGACGCCCGTCGTGGCGCAATCGCTGTATGAAATTATCCCGACCGCTGAACCGAATTGCGCCATCGAAAGCCCGTCCGCTGCCGCCGGCATTGCGGCCACGCCGGGCGGCTTTGTGATGGTGCATCCGCGCAACGACGCGCTGACCAAGCAATATACCGGTTGCAAAATCATGTGGGTGATCAACGACGACCGATTTCCCCGCATGGCGACGCTGTATTTCAAAAGCGGCCAGTTGGTTACGGCTGCGGCCCACAATGTTCGCGATGCTTCCGGCGCGCTCGACGCCGCCTGCGCGTTTCCCGAAGGAAAATCGCTGTTGCCGAATGCCGGTCGCCAGATCAAGGATGCCGGTTGCCGTGGATTGACCGGCGAGTCTTTTTATAACCTGTACCTGCCGACGTGGCCGCGTAGTTGTCTTGCCGATCCGAAAGCCACCCTCTGTCAGCAGGATCCCCGCTAACGCCGGACGCCATCCGGCCTTATTCGAGAACCATCATGCCCACACTGCAAGTCACGCCCGATCTGAATATGTATTACGAAGTCACCGACTTCGCCGAGCCGTGGCGCGAACACGAAACCATTTTGCTGCTGCACGGCAACGCCGAAAGCGGCGAGGCGTATTACGGCTGGATGCCAGAGCTGGCGCGCGACTACCGCGTGGTGCGGCCCGACATGCGAGGCTTCGGGCGCTCCACACCCATGCCGCGCGACCATGCGTGGTCGCTGGATCGCATTGTTGATGATTTCATCGCGGTGATGGATCACCTGAAAATCGACCGGTTTTATCTCGTCGGCGCCAAAGTCGGCGGCACCATGGCGATGCATCTGGCGGCACGCCACCCGTCACGCGTGAAAACGCTCACGGTGCTGTCGTCGCCCACGCGCGGCGAACATGGCGGCGACCGCTATCGCGCGTGGGTCGAGGTGATCGAGAAAACCGGCGTCGTCGGCTGGGCGCGCGACACCATGGCCAAGCGTCTCGGCGAGACGTTTCCGCCGGCGGGCATCGAGTGGTGGATCAACTTCATGGGCCGAACCGCGAGCTCAACGCAGTTGGGATTTATCGGCGCGGTGCCCAAGGTGGACATCATGCAGGACTTGCCGAAAATCCAGTGCCCCGCACAGGTGATTACCACGCAGGACAATCCGCTGTATCCGGTGGACGTGGTGCGCGCGTGGCAGGAGAAAATCGCGAACTCCGAACTGCTGGTGCTGCCCGGCGCGTCGTATCACGTGGCGGCTACCGCGCCGGTGGCGTGCGCGAAGGCCGTGCTGGATCTTATTGCGCGTCATCGCGCTGATTAATCGTAAGTATTTGTTTTAAACATAAAAATATATGTCGGAGAAAACGCCCACAGCGTGGCAGAACGGCCCGCATCGCGTGCTGCTGCTTAACCTGCGCGAAGGCGATGAACCCAAAGTCGAAGCCGAAGCGCTGGTCGCCGCCGCCAAGGAATACCGCGCTACCGCGTTTTGTTTAAGCGGCGGCGGCATCGTCGCGTTTTATCAGACGAAGATCGCCGGGCATCGCATTTCCAACGGCCTGGGTGATCGCGATCTGCTGGCGGAGGTGATCCCGGTGGCGCATCGCGAAGGCATGCGCGTGCTCGCGCGTATCGATCCGAGTTGCGCGCCGAAAGCGCTCGCGATTGAACATCCCGAATGGTTCACGCGCGACCGCAACGGCAACTTCTGCGAGGTTAGCGAGCATTACGTGACCTGCCCCAACGCGGGCTATTACCGCGAGCGCATGGTTGAAGTGGTGCGCGAAATTCTCACGCGCTACGACGCCGACGGCATCTGGAACAATCAGGGCAAGTTCGCCGCATGGGAAACCGGCCTGTGTTATTGCGACACCTGTCAGGCTATGTTCAGGGCCGAGTCCAGCCACGCTATTCCGCAAGCTGAAAACTGGGACGATCCGCTGTGGCGGAAGTACAACGAATGGCGCTACCGGCGAATCGCCGATTGGGTGGCGCTGATGCATCGCGAAATCCACGCGGTGAAGGCGGACGCGGTATTCATCGCCGCCGTGCAGTTGATGGAATCGCTCGAAACCATACGCCCCGGCGGTTGGGACATCGACTACTGGCTGGAACATCAGGACATTCCCACCTTCGAATGCCAGCGCCGCCACACTGCACCCTTCTGGCCCGGCATTCAGGCGAAGTACCTCGCCACGCTCGCGCCCGACAAACCGCGCTGGATGACCGCGAGTTATTTTTATCCGTGGTGGCGGTTGTATGCCGCGCCCGAAGCGGAAAACCGCCCGTGGATCGCACAGCAGGTCGCGAATGGCGTGAGCCCGTGGCTGCATATCAACGGCGGATACTCCGATTTGTTTGATCGCCGGGGTGCCGCGCCGATGAAAGCTGTGTTTCAGCGGCTGGAGCGCTGGCAGGGTTATCTCGACGGCGCGCAATCACAGGCGCGCGTGGTGCTGGTGCTGTCGCGCCACACGCAGGATAACTACGGCCGCGACAAGCCGCAGGCGCGTTACCTCGATTTCATCCGCGGCTGGTATCTCGCCTTGCAGGAGGCGCACATCCCGTTTGACGTGATCTCCGACAAACTGATTTCACCGGCGCGCCTCGCGCGCTATGGCGCGGTGGTGATTTCCAATCTCGCGTGTGTGTCCGATGCGGCGGCCGCCGCGCTGACGACTTACACCCAGGGCGGCGGTGGTCTCATCGCGGGTTTCGAGGCGGGTTTGTTTGACGCCGCCGGCAAACCGCGCGTAACGCCGGCGCTAGATGCGCTGATCGGCATTACCCGAACCGGCAAACGCGAAGGATTGAAATCCTCGTACGCCAAACTCGAAGCACGCGATGATCCGCTACTCATCGGCATCGGTGACACCGATCTGATTCCGAATGAAGGTGCGTTGATCGATGTCACGCCCGCACCGGGCCACACCGTGCCACTGACGCTGATCCCGCCGGTGATCGCGCACGATGGCGCGACCATCAGCATCCCCGAATACAGCGCCATTCGCTCCACTACGACCACGCCAGTCGTCACGCGGGGCAACGCGGGTAAGGGCCGCGTGGTGTATATCGCCAACACCATGGAGGCGCTGTATTACCACTACGGCTTTCCCGATCTCGGCCGCGTGCTGGCAAACGCGGTGCGCTGGGCGCTCGATGAGTCGATGGCGCTCGAAATCGAAGCGCCCGATTACGTCGATGTTACGCATATGGGCCAGCCTGGCCGAGCGCTGGTGCATCTCATCAACCTGCCGCTCGACAAGCCGCTCAACACCGGCTGGCGGCATCCGGGGCGCAACCTTGTGCCGGTGCGTGACATCGTGGTGCGCTTGCGTCCCCCAGCGAGGCAGCAGGTAAAATCAGCGCGGCTGGCGTCCAGCGAAACCTCGCTAACGTTTGCCCTGCGTGATGGCGCTTGTGAGGTTATCGTGCCCACGCTCACCGATCATGAAATAGTCGTTTTTGAACTAGCCCAGGAATGAATCATGTGCCGCATTAAAATAATGTTCGCAGCGTTTCTTGCCGCCGCCGGCATGGCCCACGCACAACCCGCTGCGTACCCAACAAAAATCGTGCGCCTTGTGGTGCCGCTGGTCGCAGGCGGCCCGACCGACATCCTCGCGCGCCTGATCGCGCAGCCACTGGGCGAACGGTTGGGCCACACGGTAGTGGTGGAAAACCGCCCCGGCGCCGGCGGCAATATCGGTGCGGAGATGGTGGCGAAGTCGCCGCCCGATGGGCACACGTTGTTCATGGGCACCTCGGGCCCGATGTCGATCAACGTCAGCATCTATCAGAAAATCGGCTACGACCCGGCGCGCGATTTTGCGCCAATCATTCTGGCTGCCTCGGCGCCGTTTGTGGTGGTGGTGCATCCCTCGCTGCCGGCCAACAACATCAAACAGTTGATCGCGTTGGTGAAATCCAGACCGGGCCAATTGAATTTTGGCGCAGTGCCCGGCAACGCGGCGCATCTGGCCACGGAATTATTCAAGAGCGCGGCCGGACTCGACATGGTGTTCGTGCCATATAAAGGCGCGGCGCCCGCCAACACCGATCTGGTGGCAGGGCAGATACAATTATCGTTTGCCTCCACGCCCGGCGCGATGCCCTTGGTCAAGGGTGGTCGTTTGAAAGCGCTGGGGATTTCAAGCGCTAAACGCATTGCCAAGCTGCCCGATCTGCCGACAATCGCTGAATCCGGCGTTACGGGTTATGAAGCGAGCGTCTGGTATGGCATCGTCGCGCCGGCGAAAACCTCGCC
>VFLF01000933.1 GCA_009885185.1 Nitrosomonadales bacterium
CAGCCCCTCGACTGCGTTCAAAATCGGTGAGAAATCCGGCGATCCGGTGCAGATGTATCTTTCCGATATTTACACCATCGCGGTGAATCTGGCCGGGCTGCCGGGCATGTCGATTCCGTGCGGGTTTGATGGCGGCGGACTGCCGGTGGGCTTGCAGATTATCGGCAACTACTTTTCCGAGGCGCGCATGTTGAATGTGGCGCATCAGTATCAATTGGCGACGGATTGGCATCAGCGGATGCCACCGGGAATAGAATTTTTACAGGAGGTGAACGGGTGAACGAGTGAACGAGTGAATGGGTAAATTCGCGTGGGTTACCCGTTCACCCGTTCACCCGTTCACTCGTTTACGAATTCAAGATGAAATGGGAAGTCGTCATCGGCCTCGAAACCCACGCCCAGTTGTCCACGGCGTCGAAAATATTTTCGGGCGCATCCACGGCCTTCGGCGCAGCGCCCAACACCCAAGCCTGCGCGGTCGATCTCGCGCTGCCGGGCGTGTTGCCGGTATTAAACCGCGGCGCGGTGGAGCGCGCGGTGCGCTTCGGACTGGCGGTGGGCGCGAACATTAACCGTCGTTCGATATTCGCGCGCAAGAATTACTTTTATCCCGACCTGCCCAAGGGCTACCAGATTAGCCAGTACGAATTGCCCATTGTCGAGGGCGGCTCGCTCACGGTGATGGTCGGCGACACCGAGAAAACCGTGCGGCTGACGCGCGCGCATCTCGAAGAAGACGCCGGCAAATCGCTGCATGAGGATTTCCACGACGCCACCGGCATCGACCTGAATCGCGCGGGCACGCCGCTGCTGGAGATTGTCACGGAACCGGACATGCGTTCATCCGCCGAGGCGGTGGCGTATGCCAGGGCGCTGCATGCGCTGGTGCGCTGGATCGATATCTGTGACGGCAATATGCAGGAAGGCTCGTTTCGCTGCGACGCCAACGTCTCGGTGCGGCTGGCGGGGGCGGACAAACTCGGCACGCGCCGCGAGATCAAGAATCTCAACAGTTTCCGTTTTCTGCAGCAAGCCATCGATTATGAGGTGCGCTGGCAAATCAGCGAACTCGAAGAGGGCCGCGCCATCCAGCAGGCGACCGTGCTATTCGATCCCGGCACCGGCGAAACGCGCATGATGCGCACCAAGGAAGACGCGCACGATTACCGCTATTTCCCCGACCCTGATTTGCTGCCGCTGGAAGTCAGCGACGCGACGCTGCAAACGATACGGGCAACATTGCCCGAATTGCCGCAAGCCAAACAATCGCGCTTTATCGCGGAGTACGGCATCAGCGCCTATGACGCGTCCGCGCTCACCGCCAGCCGCGAACTGGCGTCTTACTTTGAAGCCGCCGCGCGCGGCGCCGACGCCAAAGTCGCCAAGCTGTGCGCCAACTGGGTGGCGGGCAATATCAACGCGCGGCTGAACGATGAAGGTCTCGACATCACGCAAAGCAAGGTAAGCAGCACGCAATTGCGGCGACTAATCGATCGCGTGAACGACGGCACGCTCTCCGGAAAGCTCGCGCGCGAGGTTTTTGATGCGCTGTGGGTGGGCGCGGTAGGCGATGACGATGCCGTAGATTTAATTATTAAAAACAAAGGGTTGCAGCAAATATCCGACGGCGGCGCGATTGAAAAAATCGTTGACGAGGTGATTCAGGCCAACGCCCAGCAAGTCGCCGACTACCGCGCAGGCAAGGAAAAAGCATTCAACTCGCTGGTCGGTCAGGTGATGAAAGCGACCAAGGGCAAGGCCAACCCGCAACAGGTCAACGACATCCTCAAACGCAAGCTGGCCGGATAAGAAATTCCGACCGGCGTAGCCAGCGGCGTTACTTTTTCGCCGGAGCGGGCGCCGTTGCCGTAGTGGCGGGTGCCGGCGCTGGTGCCGGCGTTGTAGCGGCGGGAGCTGTCGCCGTGGCAGGCGTTGTTCCCTTCAGCTCATGGAAACGTTTCTTGTATGCCGCATACTTGGTCACGGTATCCAGCTTTTCCTGTTCCTTGGCGGCGATGTCTTTTTCGAGACGCGCTTTCTCGCCCGCGGCTCGGGCCAGATCATCCTTGATGCCCGCAGGGGCTGGTTTTTTGTCCTTGTTGCCTTTATCGAACGCCGCAGCACGCTGTTGCGACTCCGCCAGCCTGTCATTGGCGACTTTTAGCGCGCCGCGCTGTTGCGTAATATTGTTGTCCAGCGCCGTCAACTCGCGATCACGTTTGAGGTCGATTTCTTTTTCGTTGGTAAAGGTGTTGACCAGCGCGGAGTCCTGGCGTTTTTGTTCCGTGATTTTTTTCTGCTCTTCTTCTTTTGCCTTCGCCTTTTCCTGTTCCTGCACCTTGCGCTTGGCGGCTTCCTCCGTGGATTCGCCGGACTTGCGCACGTTGCCGCGCTTATCCATTTCCTGGGAGCCGCTGTTCAGGTATTCGGGCGGCACCTTGTCGCCGCATCCGACCACCTTGCCCGCCGCGTCTTTCCAGCACACGATAGAGCCGGTGCCCTTCGATTGCGCATGGGCGGCTGATACAAAACACATGGATAATGCCAGCGTGGCGGTAACACTTATACTTCTGAAAGTCATGGTCGTCATGGGTCACCTCGTTTCGAAAGCTGCCGCAAACCAGCGGGTTGTGGCGATTTTTTGTGAATACGGTCATTATAACGATACGTAACACCGGGCAACAGCAGGGCGATAATAACCCCGACCGCGCGACACAAACCGTTATCGCCATTAGCGCGCCATCCGCCAACCGGTTGACAGCACGCCGGCAACTCTGGAAAGCAAGGCATCATGCTACGCATCGTTTCTCTTAATCTTAACGGTATCCGCTCGGCCGAACGCAAAGGCTTTCTGCCGTGGCTGGCAAAACACCAGCCTGACATCCTGTGCTTGCAGGAAATCAAGGCGCAGCAGGCCGACATGACCGCTGAAATGCTGGCCCCGGCGGGTTACCACGGCCACTTCCACTATGCCGAGAAAAAAGGCTATAGCGGCGTGGGGCTCTACAGCCGGCAAAAACCCTCAAAGGTGGCAGCGGGCTTCGGCGTGCCTGAATTCGATGCCGAAGGCCGCTACGTGCGCGCGGACTTCGACACATCGTCCTGCAAGTTATCGGTGATCTCGGTGTATCTGCCGTCGGGCTCCAGCGGCGAGGAGCGCCAGCAGGCCAAGTTTCGCTTTATGGAAAAATTCTATCCGCATCTGAAAAATCTCAGAGTCGGGGGGCGTGAGGTGGTGGTGTGCGGCGACTGGAACATCGCGCACAAGGAAATTGATCTGAAGAACTGGCGCGGCAATCGCAAGAATTCCGGTTTCCTGCCCGAAGAACGTGAATGGCTGACGCGCGTGTTCGATGATCTGAAATGGGTGGATGTGTTCCGCCGCATTGATGATCGCCCCGATCAATACACCTGGTGGTCGAATCGCGGCCAAGCGTATGCCAAGAACGTGGGCTGGCGCATCGATTATCACCTTGCCACGCCGGGCATCGCGTCCACGGCGAAGCGTGCGGCGATTTACAAGGACGAAAAGTTTTCCGATCACGCGCCGCTCACCATCGACTACGATTACACTCTTTGAGCGAAGAAACATCCCCGCCGCGCCTGACTTGGCGCGAAACCCTGCTGGCGATGTTAAGCCAGCGCATGCTGATCGCGCTGCTGATGGGTTTCGCCGCAGGCTTGCCGCTGCTGCTCACCGGCTCGGTGCTGCAGGCGTGGTTGAAAGAAGGCGGCATCAAGCTCACCGATATCGGCTTGTTCGCCCTGGTGGGGCTGCCGTATACGCTGAAGTTTCTGTGGGCGCCGTTGTTCGACCGCTATGCGCTTCCGCTCGGCCGGCGGCGCGGCTGGCTGATGGTCATGCAACTGGCGCTGGCGGCGGCGCTAGGGGGGCTGAGTCTGGCGCAGCCGACACCCAATCACCTGATGTGGATTGCCGTCGCCTCCCTGATCGTGGCTTTTTTTTCCGCGTCGCAGGACATCGTGATCGATGCCTACCGCCGCGAAAGCATGAGCGACGACGAGCTGGGGCTGGGTTCCGCGCTATACGTCAATGGATACCGTGTTGGCATGCTGCTGGCGGGCGGCGGCGGGCTGATTATCGCCGACCACACGTCGTTCGCCTTCATGTACCAATTCATGGCGGCCTGCATGGCGGCGTGCGTGATCGTGACCGTTTGCGCGCCCGAGCCGCTGCTGGTCAAAGGCAAGCCCACCACGCTGACCGAGGCGTTTCTACTGCCGCTGCGCGATTACATCGAGCGCCAGGGCGCGTGGCTGGCGCTGGCGTTTATTCTGCTCTACAAGATTGGCGACACCATGGCGTCCGCCATGACCACGCCGTTTTATCTCGAACTCGGCTACAGCAAAACTGAAATCGGCGCAGTGGTCAAACTGTTCGGTTTCTGGGCCACCATCGCGGGCGGCACCATCGGCGGCATCCTCATCATGCGCATCGGCATGCGCCGCGCGCTGTGGGCGTTCGGCATCGGCCAGATGGTGTCGACGCTGGGATTTGTTGCGCTGGCGTACATCGGCCACGACAACGCCGCACTGGCCGCCGTGATTGCGATTGAAAATTTTACCGGCGGCTTGGGCACGGCGGCTTTTGTCGGCTTCATGGGCGCGCTCACCAATCGCCGTTTCACCGCCACGCAATATGCCTTGCTGTCGAGCCTGATGGGCGTGCCGCGGGTGCTGTTATCCGCGCCGACCGGCTGGCTTGCACTGACGCTGGGTTGGCCGGGGTTTTTCGTTTTGTGTACGCTGATCGCGATTCCCGGCTTGTTGTTGATTCGCGCCGTCACCCGGCTTTCCGACACCCCGGATACTCAGCCCGCGCCGAAGTGATAAATCGCCAGCGCCCCCAGCAGGTTGGGCGCCACGCCCACCGGCGCGCCGTCCGTCAACACCTTGCGTTCAAGGATGCGTATATTGCGTTCGCTGCAAAAGCGCTCGAAATCGTGCAAGGTGCATAGATGGATGTTGGGCGTATTGAACCACTGGTACGGCAGATTCTCCGACACCGGCATGCGCCCGCGCAGCACCTGCATGCGATTGCGCCAGTAACCAAAGTTCGGAAACGTCACGATGCCTTCGCGCCCGACACGCAGCATTTCACGAATGATGCGCTCGCCATTGCGCATCGCTTGCAGCGTTTGCGACAGAATCACGTAATCGAAGGACTGATCGTCGAACTCGCTTAAGCCGCGCTCCAGGTTGCGCTGTACCACATTGACGCCGTTTTTCACGCACGCCAGCACGTTGGTGTCATCGATCTCCACGCCGTAACCGGAAATATTTCGCTCGCGCGCCAGGTAATTGAACAGCGCGCCGTCGCCACAGCCCAGATCAAGCACGCGCGCATCGGGTTTGACCCATTGCGCGATGGCCGCGAAATCAGCGCGGTCGATGCTGATGCCGTTCACGAGCGCACCTCGGCGGCCATGCGCGCGAAATATGCCGCCACCAGATTGTGATAACGCGCGTCATCCAGCAAAAACGCATCGTGCC
Organism: Nitrosomonadales bacterium; assembly: GCA_009885185.1. The sequence continues at coordinate 5,515 of VFLF01000933.1, forward strand.
CATGCGGCGCGTCGATCTCGGCATAGGTGACATCGCGCTTGTTCCTGAGCAAGGCATGCACGATCTCGCGCGAACGTTCCGGTGAAAACCGCCAGTCGGTGGTAAACGACACCACCAGAAATCCGGCGGTCGCCGGCGCCAGCGCGCGTGTCAGGTCGCCGCCGTGATCGAAGGCGGGATCAAAATAATCCAGCGCCTTGGTAATACGCAAATAGGTGTTGGCGTCGAAGTAGCCCGAAAACTTGTCGGCCTGGTACCGCAAGTAGGATTCGATCTCGAACTCCGTATCGAACGAATAGTTGACGCGGCCCTGTTTCAGCGTGCGCCCGAACTTGTTCGCCATTTCGTCGTCGGAAAGGTAGGTGATATGCCCGACCATGCGCGCCACGCGCAAGCCCCGGCGCGGCTGCACGCCCTCGGCATAATAATCACCGCCGTGAAAATCCGGATCGGTCAGGATCGCCTGACGCGCAACCTCATTGAAGGCGATATTCTGAGCTGAGAGGTTGGGCGCGCACGCAATTACCAGCGCGTGCCGCGTGCGTTGCGGATACGCGATCGCCCATTGCAAACACTGCATGGCGCCGAGACTGCCCCCCATCACTGCGGCGAATTGCTCGATGCCCAGATGATCCGCCAGCCGCGCCTGCGCATTGACCCAGTCTTCGACGGTGACCACGGGAAAGCTCGCGCCCCAGGGTCGTCCCGTGTCGGGGTTGATCGACAGCGGGCCGGTGGAGCCAAAGCAACCGCCGAGATTGTTCACGCCCACGACGAAAAACTGGTTGGTATCGAGCGGCTTGCCCGGCCCAATCATATTGTCCCACCAGCCCACGTTGTTCGGCTCGTCCGCATACACGCCCGCGACGTGGTGCGAAGCATTCAGCGCGTGGCACACCAGCACCGCGTTCGAGCGCGCGGCATTAAGCGTGCCGTAGGTCTCGTACGCGAGTTCGTAGTTTGCGATGGCGCGACCGCATTTCAACGGCAGCGGCTCGTGAAAAACCGCCCGCTGCGGCATTACGATGCCCACGCTGGCGTTGGAAGTGGTTGCTGTGGTATCCATAAAAAACCCGGCGAGCTTACGCAATCACCGGGTTGAGTCATGTGGCCTGAACACTTGCGCCACCACCTCTTTAGCCGGATTTATTGCGCGCCCGCAATCTGATATCAAATCGGCGCGTAAAAACAGATACTTACCTTACCCCCCTGGATTAGGCTTGTCAAGCGGCGGCGCAGCGGCTCGTGCGTGGTAGTCGCGCAGTCGCTGGCGAATAAAATCGCGAACCCGCGGATCGAGGCTCGCGGCGCTGGCCTCGAATTTATCCATCACTTTGGGCAACGGCGGCGCGCCGTCGGCGACCATGATCGGCGAACGATTGATCGCCGGCGAGTCATCGCCGCTATCGATGCGGTGGTGTGCATAACCGGCATTCTCGCCCCACTTGAGCACGCGCTCGCGCACGGATTTGTCGTAACACAACTGAAATTCGACGATACGACCTCCGGGTTTTTCCCATACGAAGAGGTCGAAGTAATCGTCACAAAACCAGCGCCGGCGCGTGTGTGGATCCCGTTGGTGCACGTTGCCAATCTCGCGCAACACGGCTACACCCCGGTGTTCAGCTTTCGCAGCAGGGCGTGCAGCCGTTCGGGATCGCTGGCGCGCAACATCTTCGCCGCCCAGGGCCGCAGCGCGCCGGCATCGGCGTTGAGTATGCGCTCCTTGACGTCCAGCACATGCGCCGAGTGCATGGAAAAATGCCGCAGCCCCAGCGCCAGCAGCAAACGTGTCAGCGACACGTCGCCCGCCATCTCGCCGCACAGCGCTACCGGCACGCCGGCCTTGTTGGCGCGTTTGATGATCGACGACAACAGGCCCAGTATCGCCGGATGCAGCGGGTCGTACAGGTAAGCCACGCTGTCGTCGGCGCGGTCTATCGCCAGCGTGTACTGAATCAGATCGTTGGTGCCGATGGAAATGAAGTCCAGTTTGCGCAAGAACACATCCAGCGCCAGCGCCGCGGCCGGTACTTCGATCATGCTGCCGATGCGCACATTTTTGTCGTATACGATACCGTCGTCGTCGAGACCTTCCCTGGCGCGCTGGATCAGGTGCAGGGTTTGATCGATCTCGCTGGACGACGCGAGCATGGGAATCAGGATGTTGATCCTGCCGTATTGCGAGGCGCGCAGCAGCGCGCGCAACTGGATCAGGAATCGATGCGGCTCGGACAGGCACAGGCGGATCGCGCGCAGCCCCAACGCCGGATTCAGCGTCGCCGGCTGCGCATCGCCGGTCTGTTTGTCGGCGCCCAGATCATAGGTGCGTATGGTCACCGGCAGGCCGTTCATCGCCTGCACGACCTTGCGGTAGGCCTCGAACTGCTCATCCTCGTCCGGCAGATCGGTGCGGTTCAGAAACAGAAACTCGCTGCGAAACAAGCCGATGCCGGTGGCGCCGTTGGCGAGCACCTGCTCGACGTCATCCGGCAACTCGATGTTGGCATGCAGTTCCACCGTGACGCCGTCGCGCGTCACCGCGCGCGTGTCGCGCAGCTCCAGCAGCTTGCGCCGCCCGGACTCGAACTCGCGCTTGCGGCGCTGGTATTCGGCCAGCACGCGTTCGTCCGGGTCGGCGATCAGCACGCCATGGGTGCCATCGACGATGACCAGCTCGTTTTCACGAATCAGGTCGCGCGCGCGCTGCAGCGCCACGATCGACGGAATATTCAGGCTGCGCGCCACCACCGCGGTATGCGAGGTGGTGCCGCCGGCGTCGGTGATAAAGCTGGCGAACTGATGGCGCTTGAACTGCACCACGTCGGCGGGTGACAAGTCATGCGCTACCAGGATCAATTCCTGCTCGGAATCCCTTGTCGTCGGCGGCACATGGCCGGGCGCCCCCGACAACGCGCGCAACACGCGCTCGACCACTTGGATCACGTCGTTGCGCCGTTCGCGCAGATAGCTGTCTTCAATCGCATCGAACTGCGCCAGCAGCGCATCGGCCTGTACCTTCAGCGCCCACTCGGCGTTGCACTGCTCGGTTTCGATCATGCGCCGCGGCTCCACCGACAAGGTGGCATCGTCAAGAATCATCTGGTGCAGATTGACGAAGGCCGACATTTCGGCGGGCGCGCCGTGCGGGATATCCGCATGCAATTCGGTGAATTCCGCGCGCACCTTGCGCACGGCGGCATCGAACCGCGCGGACTCCTCCGGCACCTTATACAGCGGCACCAGATAGTGGCTGACTTCCAGCGTGGCGTGCGACACCAGATGCGCGCGCCCGATGGCGATGCCGCCGGAGACGCCGATGCCGTGCAGAGTGAAACTCATTTTAGGATTGAGGATTCAGGAATGAGGATCGAGTAAACGCATTGTGCCCGGTCACCGCCGAACACTCAATCCTAAATCCTGGCAACTCAACCCTGCAGTCACTCCCCTTCGCCGAATTTATCCGCGATCAGCGCGGTGATAGCCTGTATCGCGGGCGCTTCGTCGGCGCCGTTGGTTTCGACGGTGATGCGCGATCCCTTGGCGGCGGCCAGCATCATTACGCCCATGATGCTTTTGGCGTTGACGCGGCGGCCATTGCGGCTAAGCCACACTTCCGCGGCATACTGCCCGGCGGTTTGCGTGAGCTTTGCCGAGGCGCGGGCGTGCAGCCCGAGCCGGTTAACGATTTCAACTTCCTGTTGCAGCATGATGCAGGGTAAAAGCCGGTACTCGCACAACGCCTTCGCAGCCGCCACTGATGGCCTTGGTGACCATTGTTTCCAGCGACTTGTCGCGATAGGTGAGCGCACGTATCAGCATCGGCAGGCTGACGCCGGCGACCGCCTCTATTTTCCCGGGCTGCACCAGTTTTGCGCACAGGTTCGACGGCGAGCCGCCGAACATGTCGGTCATGATCAGAACGCCGTCGCCCTCATTCACGTCCTTCACCAGCGCGCGCGCCTGCGGCAATAGCAGCAGCGGATCATCCTGTGCCGTCACGCCCAGTTGCTTTAACCGCGCAGGGCGCTTATTCAGCACGTGGATCGCCGTTTGAATCAGCGCTTCGCCCAGCGTGCCATGTGTCACTATCAGAATGCCGATCATCAGTGGATATCCGCTAATTGGAACGGGCCAAATCTACGCTACTGCGCTGCAACAAGCAGGCCTTTTCAAGGGCCTATGTGCAGTAGTTCCAGTCATTTCACGATTGTGACATCTGCCGGATATAAATAAACTAAGTATTTTTTAATTGATTATTTTATTTCCGCCGCAAGGGCATCCATAAACAAACTGGCAACGTTGCATCCTGTTTGCTGCGTGATCTCCTGAAAACACGTCGGGCTGGTGACATTGATTTCGGTAAGGCAACTGCCGATCACATCCAGCCCTACCACCAGCAAACCTTGCGCATGCAGCAGCGGCGCCAGGGTCTCGGCGATTTCGCGGTCGCGCGCGGTGAGTTCGCGCGCTACGCCCGTGCCGCCCGCCGCGAGATTGCCGCGCGTCTCTCCGATTTTGGGCATGCGTGCCAGGCAATACGGCACCGGCTTGCCGCCGATCAGCAGCACGCGCTTGTCGCCATCCACGATCTCCGGCAGGTAACGCTGCGCCATGATGGTGCACGTGCCGAGCTGGGTGAGGGTTTCAATAATTACACTGAGATTCGGATCATCGCGGCGCACGCGGAATATCGACGAGCCGCCCATACCGTCGAGCGGCTTGAAAATGGTGTCGCCGTGTTCCGCGACGAAATCGCGCAGTACGCTTTCCAGCCGCGTCACCACCGTCGGTGCGGTAAATTGCGCGTAGCGCGCAATCGCCATTTTTTCGTTGTGATCGCGGATCGCGCGCGGGCGGTTGAACACGCGCGCGCCCTGCGTTTCGGCGATTTCCAGCAGATAGGTGCTGTAGACGTACTCCATGTCGAACGGCGGATCCTTGCGCATGATTACCGCATCAAATGCCGCCAGATCGGTTTCGGTCGCCGCGTCGCTGCGATACCACGTTGTTGGGTCGCCAGTGAGATGCAGACGCGCCGCAAAGCCCGCCACGCGCTGCTTGCGCCAGAAAATATCCTGTTGCTGCAGCGTATACAACTCACAGCCGCGCGCCGCCGCCTCGCGCATCATCGCGAACGAGGTGTCCTTGTAAATCTTGAATTCGTCGAGCGGATCGACGATGAAGGCGAGCTTCATTCTCCGGTGGCGACAGTGGCAGATTCGGCCAGGGTCTCGGTTCGCTCCAGTTCGATGGAGGCCGCCAGCA
>VFLF01000645.1 GCA_009885185.1 Nitrosomonadales bacterium
ATGCGACGCTTTTGCAAGCGATGCCAAAACCAATTGTTTGAACGAAGCGAAAGTGCGTTTCGGCAAATCGTAGGTCGCGGCAGGCAATACACGGATTCGCCGGCGTGACAAGGCAGGATCAAGCAGCCCGCAGCGGCGCTACCGCAGGTGGTGCTGCGAGTGCGGTGCGGGTGGCGGGGGGCAGGAAACGGCAGCCGATGCGGCGGCGGGCGGCTGTGATTGGACACGCCTCGCACAGTGGGCAGTTTGCTAACGGCGATACATGTAGTCCCGGGTGAGAGGCAACGGATGGGTTGCCGTAATGCCGGCTTTACACGCCAGAACCTGATAGATGTTTATCCAGCCGTGTGAAAACGCATGGGCGCAGCCTGCAAGATAGATTTCCCAGATGCGAAAGCGCTTGCCTCCGGCGAGGGTAATCGCGTGATCGCGATTGGTTTCCAGGCGAGTCGCCCACTCATGGCAGGTGCGCGCGTAATGACGCCGCAAGGACTCCACATCCGTCACCTCCAATCCGGCTGCCGACATTTCTTTTAACGCCAAGGCGAGGTGCGGTAATTCGCCATCCGGAAACACGTATCGCTCAATAAATTCTCCCACCCCCGATCCCTGCGCGCGACTGTCCACGTCGCTGGTGGTGATGCCGTGATTCATTATCAGACCCCGTTCCGTCAGAAGGGCGCCAACCTTGCGAAAATACGCCGGGAGATTTTTCAGGCCCACATGCTCGAACATGCCGATACTGGCGATCTTGTCAAACAGGTCTGCACTGGGCAAATCCCGGTAATCGCACAACGTCACCGTGCAGCGCCCCTGCAAGCCCTCGGCCTGAATTTGTTTTTGGACATACTCAAACTGGTTTTTTGAAAGCGTGATGCCCGTAGCCATTGCACCGTACTTTTTAGCGGCTCGCAGTATCAATGCCCCCCAGCCACAACCGATGTCCAGAAAGCGCTCACCCGATTTGAGCATCAGCTTGTCAAGAATATGATCGAGTTTCTGTTCCTGGGCCGTCTCCAGGGTGTCATTTTCGCTACGGTAATACGCGCACGAATAAACCATGTTTTGGCCGAGGAACAGCGAATAGAACTCGTTTGATACATCGTAGTGGTATTCAATGGCCTCACGGTCCCGTTTGGGGCTGTGATGCGTCAGGCGTTGAAACTTTGAGCGTGTCGTCGTAGTGGCGCTGCTGACCAGACGTTCTGTAACCCTGAATATCTCGTGGATGGAACCTTCGACCCGGATGTGTCCCTCTACAAAGGCCTCGCCGAGTTTATGCAGGTCAGGCGGTATGAAATAGCGGAGCGCCGACGGCGTCGGAACATGAATGGTGACGGTGGGTTCGGACGAGAGTTTGAACTCGCGACCGTTCCACAACACTACCCGCAACGGGATAGCCATCCCAACCGGAATGCTGCTGAGCAATTTTTCCATGTGGCTTTCGATAAACATTCAGCAATCATGGCGTAATCGCTGAAGCCGCACAGTGCGCAAGCGTACCGATACGGCTGTGATGTCGTTTGCCGCGTGTTGCGCTTGAATCGAATCCACGTCGTGGTGCGGTTGAATCTTCGGCGGCCAGTGTTCGATAACGAACAGACTACGTCGAGGGAATCCCGCAATGTGTTCAACCCATTGCTGTGGATGGATGTGCCGACAATATGACTATATAAGGAAGTCGCCCATGAAAGCGCTCGTCTATCAAGGCCCGGGCAAAAAATCCCTGGAAGAGCGCCCGA
>VFLF01000881.1 GCA_009885185.1 Nitrosomonadales bacterium
AAAAAATATCAATAAAAACAGATACTTATACATTTGTTCTCGATGCCAGTCATGGAATCGGATACGGCGCCGCCTGCCCCGCAAAATGCGCCTCTAAATTCGCCTGCACCTTGCGCCCGCGCTCGACACGCACTTCCATGGTGCTGGAGCCAATATGCGGCGCCATCACCACGTTGTCCAAGTCCAGCAGCGCGGCCGGCACGCGAGGCTCATCCCAGAACACATCCAGTCCCGCGCCTGCGAGGCGCTTTTCCTGCAATGCCGAGATCAGCGCCGCCTCGTTCACTACCGGACCGCGTGCCACGTTCACCAAAAACCCGTCCGCGCCCAAGGCATCAATGATCGTTGCGTTCACCAGATCGCGCGTTTGCGGTGTCAGCGGGCAGCACACCACCAGCACATCCACCGCTTGCGCCATCGCCACGAGATCATTGTAGTACGTATGCGGCGAGTCTTTTTTGTTCGGCCCGAAATAGCTGATTGCCATGTCGAACGCCAATGCGCGCTTGGCCACGCCCTGCCCGATTCTGCCGAAACCTACGATGCCGCAACGCTTGCCGCGCACTTCGTTGCCGGGTCGCGCGAGTTCTTTTTCCCAGCGGCCCGCGCGGATAAAGCGGTCGCCCGCGCCGATGCGGCGCATCACGTCGATCATCAAGCCCAACGCGAGATCGGCCACCGATTCGGTAATCGCATCCGGCGTGCGCGTGCAGACAATGTTGCGCGCGCGCGCCGCCACCACATCCAGCGTGTTACGCGGCGAACCAAAGCTGGCGATGATTTCCAGTTTGGGCAGCGCATCCATGGTCGCCGAGTCGCAGCCCTTCAAGCCTGTGGTCACCACGCCACGCACGCGCGGTGCGACTTCCTTCAGCATTGCCTGCGGGTCCGGCGCCAACCACAGCTTATGCACCACGTATTGCTGCTCCAGCGCCGCCAGCGTGGGAGAAAAAATCGGCCATAGAACCAGAATGTCGGGTTTCATACCCTTTCCCTCATCCCCGGCCCTTCTCCCGGAGGGAGAAGGGAGCAACTCCCTCTCCCTCCGGGAGAGGGCTGGGGTGAGGGAAGCTCTTGAACTTGTATTTACTTCAACCGCTTTAATATCTTCAACCGCTGCACGTTATCGCCCGCCAGATGCGTCCACACCATCGCGTCGCGCACCAGCTTGTCGGCGCGCGCGTTGATCATGCAGCCCTCGGGGCCATGCACCTGCATGTTGAGCCGCGTGACGCGCAGAATGATATCGGTGGAGTAGTTCATCACGAATCCTGCGTTGGCGGAATGCTCGCCTGCGTCGTGCTGCCACGCCGTGCGCATCACATACGAGCGCAGCGCTTCCGTCAGCATGTGCATTTCGTGGATGCGCAGCGCTACCAGTTGATGCTCCATCAGATATTTGCCGGCGCGTTTGGCGGTGCGCGCATAGCCCATCGCCATTTCCACCGCGTCGTCGCACACGCCCAGCGCGTTGGCGGCCAATTCCAGATCGCCGAAGATATCGCCGCCGGTGGTGTCGCCCTTGCCGGCCTTGACCGAGCCCGTGCCCACCGAGCCGACGATGTTTTCATTCGGCAGCCGCGCATTTTCAAAAATCAGCTCGGCGTTTTGATAGAAGCGCCAGCCGCGTTTGTTGAACACCTTGCCGATGCGAAAACCCGGCGTGCTTTTGGGCACCATGAACAGCGTGCCGCCCTGCTTGATGTTCACATCCGG
>VFLF01000586.1 GCA_009885185.1 Nitrosomonadales bacterium
CGCCGCCGACCAACGGCAAGGCTGGTTTTCAGTCAATTGCTCACGGAATCGTTCGGGCGGCCTGTCATTGTGGAGAATCGCCCCGGCGCGGGTGCGGCCATCGCCACCGAGCTGGTAGCCAGGGCGCCCGCCGACGGCTACACCCTGTTGCTCGGCAGCGCGGGGCCGTTCGGCATTCTTCCCGCGCTGAATCCGAAAACGCCCTACGACGCACTGAAGGATTTTGATCCGATCACGTTGGTGGTCATTATGCCGTTTGTGATGACCGTGCATCCGTCGTTGCCGGTGCGCAACGTCAAAGACCTGATCGCACTCGCCAAGGCAAAACCGGGGCAGTTGAATTTCGGCTCGCCCGGCCACGGCTCGACCAATCATCTGGCGAATGAAATGCTCAAGGTCATGACCAAAATCGACATCACACATGTGCCTTACAAAGGCGTGTCTGCCGCCATGACCGATGTGATCGCCGGGCAAATACAAATACTCTCCGGCGATCTGACCACGCTGCTGCCGCCTGCCAAGGCGGGGCGCCTGCGCGCCATCGCCGTCACCTCCGGCAAACGATCATCGATTGCGCCGGAGATTCCCACCATCGCCGAATCCGGCGTGGCCGGCTACGACACCAGCGGCTGGTTCGGCATGGTCGCGCCCGCCGGCACGCCGCGCGCGGTGATCGAGCGCTTGAATGCAGAGATCGTCAAAGGCATCACCACGCCTGAATCGCGCGAGCGCCTCGGCACGCTCGGCGGCGACGTGATCGCGAATACGCCGGCGGAGTTCGCCACGTTCATACGCGCCGATCACGCCAAGTGGGGCAAACTGATCACTACCATCGGCTTGCGTGATAATCCGTAACTACTTGTTTTTATTATGTTTTTTAAACAATCGATGAACACTGATAATAAGCCGGTCGTAGCGTGCGCCATGCGCACGATTCGCCGTGGCATCCGTGCGTGGCGCATGTCGACTGATCGTGCGCATGGCGCATGCTACACATTCCTGTTGAGGAAGCCGTGAACAAATTGTATCCAGCCCTCTTCGCTCCCTACACCCTCGCCGGCAAGCCGCTAAAAAATCGCATTGTGCATGCGTCGATGACCACGCGCATGGGGGCGCAGGGCCGCGTCAACGAACGGCACATTCAGTATTACGCCAACCGCGCGCGCGGGGGTGCTGCGATGATCGTCACCGAGCCGTTGTCGATGGCGCGGCATCAGAACATTCCTTACAAGGTGGTGGCGTACAACGACAGCGATCTCGATGGCTTGAAGCGTTGGGCCGATGCGGTGGAGTCGCACGATTGTCGTCTGCTCGGCCAGATACAAGACCCTGGCCGCGGGCGTCACGAACCGGGACGCAATCCCGAGGCTGTGGGCGCATCGGCCCTGCCCGATGATTTGAGCGGTACCGTACCGCGCCCGATGAGCGTTGATGAAATCCACCGCATGAACGATGACTTCGCGCAATCGGCGGCGCGGCTGAAACGCTGCGGCTTCAGCGGCGTTGAAATTTCCGCCGGGCACGGCCATTTGTTTCATCAGTTTTTGTCGCCGTGGTCGAATGCGCGTGAGGATGACTACGGCGGTGATCTGGTTGGCCGCACGCGCCTCGTTGCCGAAATGATCGCCGCCATCCGCGCCGCCTGCGGCACGGATTTCATTCTCGGCATCAAGCTCCCCGGTGACGACGGCGTGCCCGGCGGCATCAATCCCATCGAGGCATCGAAAATCGCGGTCCATCTCACGGCGGAAAAATCACTCGATTACGTCACGCTGGCGCAAGGCAGCCACGCGCGCTCGCTCGAAATGCACGTGCCCGACGATCACGGCCCGCGCGCGGTGTATCTGCCGCTGTTTCGCCAGTTACGCGGCGCGGTGAACGGCCTGCCGCTGATCGCGCTGGGGCGCATCACCGATCCCGCCGAGGCCGACGCCATCGTGGCGAGCGGTGACGCCGAACTCGTGGCGCTGGGCCGCGCGCTGGTCACCGACCCGGCGTGGCCGTTGAAAGCCGCGCAAGGCCGCGCGCACGACATCCGCTACTGCGTGTCATGCAACAACTGCTGGTACGTGGGCGCAGCGTTTCATCAATCGCTCGCCTGCGACAACAATCCGCGCGTGGCACGGCCCGATGAAGTCGATTATTGGCCGCAACCGGTTGCGGCCCCGGCAAAAAAGCGCTTGGTCATCGTCGGCGCGGGCGTGGCGGGCATGGAAGCCGCGTGGACCGCGGCGGCGCGCGGCCACGAGGTCACCGTGTTCAGCCGCTCGCGCGATATCGGCGGCAAGGCGCGGCTGCGCGCGCAACTGCCCGGCGGCGAGGCAACCAGCAGCATTTACGATTATCAGCACGCCGCGGCACTGCGCGCCGGGGTGAAATTTGCATTGGGCGTCGCCGCCACGCCCGCCCATGTGCTTGCGTTAAAGCCTGATAGCGTGATCCTCGCCACCGGCGCGGACATGGTCGCCCCGCGCTGGCTGCCGCGCGCGGCACGCGAGTTTGTCACTGATCTTCGCGCCGCGATGCAAAGCGTGCTGCACATCAAGGGCAGGCAGCCGGGCACGGCCATCGTCTACGACATGGATTTGTCCGAAGGCACCTACGCCGCCGCCGAGTTGTTGCATCAGCGATTCGGTCGCGTGGTCATCGTCACCACCCGCGACGCCATCGCCGACGACACCGCGATGGTCACGCACCAGGGCATCAATCGCCGCCTCAGCGCCAAGGGCATAGCCGTGATGCTGCTGTCGCAACCGCTGTGGAACGACGCGGTGGAAGACGGCAATCTCGAAATCGTGCAGGTCTACACCGGCGAGAAAACCGTGATTCGGGACGTTGCGTTCTTCGCCTACTCAACCCCGCGCGCGCCGGATATCACACTGGCCGCGCCGCTGCGCGCCGCCGGCATCGACGTGCGCCTGATCGGCGATTGCCTTGCGCCGCGCACCGTGATGGCGGCCACCGCCGAAGGGCACGCGGCAGGACATGCGGTTTAACCTGCGGCAGCGCGTTCAGTCACCGTAGCGTGCGCTGTGCGCACGACACTTCAAACACCCAGGTAAAAGCCCCTCCTGACCCGAATGGCACTTACTTAAGCTTAACGGGATGTCCATATTTTCGGATTTTCGCTCTGGCGATCTCACGAGGTTGCATCAGTAACGGATAGGGTTTAGGTCGCCGTTTGA
>VFLF01000778.1 GCA_009885185.1 Nitrosomonadales bacterium
CCACCACCGCCAGCGCCGCGGCCACCGCCACCGCCGCGTCAAACGCATTGCCGCCGCGCTTGAGTATGTCGTGACCGGCCTCGGTCGCCAGTGGATGCGCGGAAGCAATGGCGATGGCTTGCTGGGTCTGCGCGCCCACGACGCCGAGCGGCGCAAACAGCAAGAAGCCGCAAAAAAACAGTAAGTATTTGTTTTTATTTAATATTTTTCTCATGAGACTTACGCCTCTTTAACCCGAAACCACGCCGCATACAACGCCGGCAAAAACGTCAGCGTCAGCACCGTAGCAAACAGCAAGCCGCCCATGATCGCCACCGCCATCGGCCCCCAGAAATCGCTGCGCGTGAGCGGAATCATCGCCATTATCGCCGCCGCCGCCGTCAGCATGATGGGGCGAAAACGCCGTACCGTCGAGCCGATGATCGCCTCCCACGGCGCCTTGCCTGCAGTGATGTCCTGCTCGATTTGGTCAACCAAAATCACGGAGTTACGCATAATCATGCCCGACAGCGCGATCACGCCCAGCATCGCCACAAAGCCGAATGGGATGTTAAACAACAACAGAAAGAACGTCGCGCCGATCAAGCCCAACGGCGCGGTCAACAACACCAAAAACGTGCGGCTCAAGCTCTGCAACTGAATCATCAGCAGCGTGATCGTCACGAAGATCATCAGCGGCATCACCGCCGCCACCGAGGCCTGCCCCTTGGCGCTTTCTTCCACCGCGCCGCCGATGTCGATGTGATAACCCGGCGGCAGTTTCGCGCGCAACGGATTCAGCAGCGGATCGATTTGCGACGTCACCACCGGCGCCTGGATCGCTCCCTGAATGTCGGCGCGCACCGTCACCGTCGGCAGGCGATTGCGCCGCCACACCACGCCGTCTTCCAGCTCGTACGAAATCGTCACCAGTTGCGACAGCGGCACGGTGCGCCCGCCGGTGAGCGGAATGTTGTAGTCGCCGATGGAGCCGATGTTCATTCGCTCGTTGGCCTCCGCGCGCGCCAACACTTCGATCAACTTGTCGCCCTCGCGGAAAAACGTCACGCTATAGCCGGTGAGTATCGAATTCAGCACCGCCGACAGTTGCGCCGAATTGATATTGAGCGCGCGCGCCTTGTCCTGATCGACATTGAGCTTAATGACCTTGGCGCGCTCGTTCCAGTCCAGATGCACATTAAATACGTGCGGATTACCGCGCAGCACCGCCGCTGCTTCCTCCGCCAGTTTCTTGACGGTTTGCGGGCTGGGCCCCGACACGCGAAACTGCACCGGATAACCCACCGGCGGCCCGTTCTCCAACCGGTTCACGCGCCCGCGCACCATCGGAAAATCTTTCTCCAGCGCCGCCTGCACGCGCGCAAACACACGCTCGCGCGCGTCGTTGTTCTTGGTCAGCACCACGAACTGCGCGAACGACGGATTGGGCAACTGGATATCCAGCGGCAAGTAAAAGCGCGGCGCGCCGCCGCCGACATACACCGACTGCTGCTCGATATCGGGGTCGTTGTTAAGAAGTTTTTCCATTTTCAGCACTTCGGCTTGTGTCGCGCGTATCGATGCGCCTTCCGGCAATTGCAGATCGATCAGCAGTTCAGGCCGGTTGGACGACGGGAAAAACTGCTGCTCCACCAGCGCAAACCCCACCAGCGCACCCGCGAACATCAGCGCGGTGGCCAGCACTACCGTCTTGCGAAAACGCACACACCAGGTCACCAGTCGCCGGAACATCAGATAAAACTTTTTCTGATAAACGGCATCTTCGTGCACATCGGGATGTACAGCGTAATTCGGTAGTATCTTATAACCGATATACGGCGTAAAAATCACCGCCACCACCCACGACACCAGCAACGCGATCGTCACCACCGCAAAAATCGAAAACGTGTACTCGCCCGCCGACGATTTGGCGAACCCCACCGGCAGGAAACCCACCGCCGTCACCAGCGTGCCGGTCAGCATCGGAAATGCCGTGCTGGTATAGGCGAAACTCGCCGCGCGCATGCGGTCCCATCCCTGCTCCATTTTGTTTACCATCATCTCGACCGCAATGATGGCGTCGTCCACCAGCAACCCCAGAGCGATAATCAGCGCGCCCAGCGAAATACGCTGCAGGTCGATGCCGAACAGCTTCATGAGCAAAAACGTCACCGCCAGCGTCAGCGGTATGCACAGCGCCACCACCACGCCGGTGCGAAAACCGAGTGAAATAAAACTCACCAGCAACACGATGCCCACTGCCTCCAGCAGCGTACGCATGAATTCGCGGATCGAGCGTTTCACCACGGTGGGCTGATCCGACACGGAATGCAATTCCAGACCCACGGGAAGATTGGCGCGGATTTGCGCTATCGCCGGCGCAAGTTGTTGGCCCAATTCAATGATGTCGCCGCCCTTGGCCATCGACACCGCAAGACCGATGGCATCCTGACCCTGGTAACGCATTTTCAGCGTGGGCGGGTCAGCATAGCCGCGGTAAACATGCGCGATATCACCCAGGCGAAACAGCCGGTTATTCGCGCGAATGCCGATCTCGCGGATGCTTTCGACCGAGGTAAAGTCACTCGACACACGCAAATAAATACGATCACTGGCGGTGTCCACGCTGCCCGCCGGTGTCATGGCATTCTGCGCGTCCAGCAAATTGAATATGGCCAGCGGCTCGATACCCAGCGTCGCCAGTTTCTGGTGCGAAATCTCGATGTAGATTTTTTCCGCCTGTTCGCCCAGCACTTCCACCTTGGCGACGTGCGGCAGGCGCAGCAGTTCCGCGCGGGTACGCTCGGCGTATTCCTTCATCTGCGCAAACGAAAACCCGTCCGCGGTAAATGCGTAGATGGTGCCAAAGGTGTCGCCGAACTCGTCGTTGATGAACGGCCCCTGCGCGCCGCGCGGCAGCGTGTGGTGGATGTCACTGATTTTTTTGCGCACCTGGTACCATACGTCCGGCACTTCCTTCGGCGGCGCGTAATCCTTGAGCAACACAAAGATCATCGACTGTCCCGGCCGCGAGAAACTACGCATGTGGTCGAGCCACGGCGTTTCCTGCAATTTCTTTTCCAGTTTTTCGGTGATTTGCAGCTCGACTTCTTCCGCCGAAGCGCCTGGCCACACGGTATTGATGACGATCACCTTGATGGTGAAATCCGGGTCTTCGGCCTGTCCCAGGTTGCCGTAGGCGATCACGCCGGACACCAGAAACGCGATGATGAAGTACAGCACCAGTTGCTGGTGCGCCAACGCCCATTCGGACAAGTTGAACGATTTCACGATGGGCCCCTGCAACCGTGTGTCACTTGCGGGCGGCGGCGTCTTGCGCCGCGACGCGCACCTTCTGCCCCTGCGTGAGTTTATGCACACCCGCCGTCACCACCACGTCGCCGACCTTGATGCCGGACACGATGGACACGGCGTCCTCGCGAAACGCGCCCACTGTCACCGGCGCGAGCTTCACTGTTTGCGTCGCCGCATCCACCACCCACAACGCCGTGTTAGCGCCTTGCTGATACAGCGCGGTCAACGGCAGTATCACGGCGCTGCCCGCGCCCGCTGTCGACAGAACCACGCTGGCCGTCATACCGAGGCGCACGCTGTCGTCAGACTCCGGCATCGTGATGCGCACCGCGTAGGTGCGCGTCACCGCGTCGGCGGCGGG
>VFLF01000464.1 GCA_009885185.1 Nitrosomonadales bacterium
ATCACCGACATGATCGCAGGGCAGATTCAGTTTTTAATCAGCGGCCCGCCCGGCGTGCTGCCGCATATCAACGCCGGCAGGTTGAAAGCGCTGGCCACCACCTCCGCCAAACGTTCGCCCGGATTGCCGAACGTGCCCACGTTCATGGAAGCCGGCGTGCCCAATTTCGATACGTCAGAGTGGTACGGCGTGTTCGCGCCCGCTGGTTTGCCGCGGCCCGTGTTGAACAAACTCGCCGGCGAGATTGCACGCATTGTCAAAATGCCCGACGTAGCGGAAAAACTGTCCGCGCAGGGGGCGATACCGGTGGGCAGCAACTCGGAGGAGTTTTCGCGGTTTGTGAAGGCGGAGATGGAACTGTGGGGGAATGTCGCGCGGAAGATTGGGATGAAGCCGGATTAGCTGTTTTGGGTGTCGGGCGCAATGGTTCATTGCGCCGTTTGGCGTTGCGCATAACGCAAAATCAACACAAAGAAGGTGGCCCCCGGTTCGCCGACCCCATCCTGCGCTACTCGCCACGCCGGGCGGCTGCGGAACTCGCCCTCGCATAACCCAAGGGCGCGAGGACTCAAACAGTCCTCGCCGACCTCCCCCGTCGCGCCTGCATTGCTCGGCGGCTCTCAGGGGATTTGCTCGCCACACCTGCACGAGTGCGGACATCACTGTTCCCGCGGGCAGCACCCCGAAAACCGGGCGCAATCTCTATTGCGCCGTATGCGAGTGCGCCGAGCCACGCGATTTGGTTAAACCCGAAAACTTAGCCCGTCATTCCCGCGCAGGCGGGAATTCATAACGCGCGGCGCCCCGCGCACCTCGCGCCTCATCGCGCAACTGACCAAGGCGCAGGAGCAGGAACTCGTCGATGACCTGCGGTTATTGATCGTGGCGGTGTGCGCGATGGGCAATGTGCCGTTGGCCGACATCGTTCGCGTCTACGACATTAGTCAGACGCAATGCATCGGCCTCTTGGCAAAGCTCGACCGCATCGGCTTTCTGGATTTGCAGGAAAACAATCACTACCGCCTGCTGGTCGCGCGCACCTTCCAGTGGATACCCGACGGCCCCATCATGCGCTGGACCAAACAGCAGGCCACGGATTATTTCAATTACCCGTTCATGCGGCCGGGTGAGATGCTGCGCATCGTCAATGTGCGCGTGTCGGCGGAAGCGCGCGTGGCGCTGCTGGCGCGCATGGAGCAACTGGCGCTGGAATACGCCGAGCAGCACAACGCGGATTCTTGGCTGCCGTTGGAGCAGCGCGAGACGATCAGTTTGTGTCTGGAGGTGCGGCCTTGAGAGCCGGCTGCGTTTGCCAAGTTGTGGCGGGTGGGCGCAACGTAATTGGGGTGCAATCCTCTTACGTCGAATGCACCGCATGCAGCGAACGCGCCGCAGCCTGCGCGAAATGCGCTAGAGTATTCGTTACGCCACTGCTTGGAGTAACCATGACCGAAAAATCAAATGTTGTTTTCCGCGAGCGGCCGCTGCATGAAGTGAAGTCGGAGATCACCCGCCGCGCCGGCCACCTGAACCCGCTCGGCGGTATCCGCACCGAAGATGCCGAGCGCGTGAAAAACGCACTGACGAGTCTGGATCGCGATGAGTGGGCACGCGAGTGGTCGAAGTTCGGCGCCCAGTACGAGGCCGAAGGTGACGCGCTGGAGAAAAGCGGCGGCGCCAAGGCGACGATACGCAAGCGCTACGAGTTAGCTTTTCATAACTACCGCGTGGGCCGCTATCCCTGCGCCGGTTCGCCCGGGCAGGACAAGGCGTACCGCGATTCAGTGCGGGTGTTCCGAAAAGCCGCGCGCTACTTTGATCCGCCGATGGAAATCATCGAGGTGCCCTTCAGTGATAAAAAGCTCACCGGCTATCTGCAGGTGCCGCACGGCATCGACAGGCCGCCCATTGTCATGCACTGGGGTGGCGTCGATGGCTGGAAGGAAGACCGGCAGCACGCGCATGCGCGATTTCATCGTGCCGGCATGGCGGGGCTCGCCATCGACATGCCGGGCACCGGCGAAAGCCCGGTCAAATTTACCGATGCCGATGCCACGCGCACGTTTTCGGTGTTGATCGACTATCTGCTGACGCGAAAAGATATCGACGCGACGCGGCTGGGCGTGTGGGGTAGCAGCTACGGCGGCTACTGGGCGGCGAAGCTCGCGTTCGTGGAAGCCAAGCGCCTCAAAGGCGCGGTATTTCACGGCAGCAACGTGCATTACGGATTTCAGGAGAACTGGCTGCGTCCCGCGCTCACCGAAAAAGCCGCGGCCGCGATCTTCGGCCCCATCGGACTGTTTCAGGCGCGCAGCAAGGCGATGGGCGTCGCGACACTGGAAGAATTTCTCAAGGTGGCGCCCTCGCTGTCGCTGAAAGCGCAGGGTTTGCTCGATCAGCCCTCCGCGCCGCTGCTGTGTGTCAACGGCAAGCTCGACGACCAGGCGCCGGTCGAAGACATCTATCTATTGATGGAGCACGGCAACCCCAAGGAAGCACGCATTTATCCGAAGGGTGGCCACATGGGACGCAGCGCCGATGTGAAGGACGACGAGATTGCCGGGATGATTATTTCCTGGCTGAAAATGAGGCTGGGGCAATAGATCGGTGGTTGTTTTTTCGTTGTGCTGTCTGCGTCTGCTGATGGCTCTTCAGCAAAAACAGCACAACGCCGTTCACGGCTGTTGCTGGAGCAGTGCGAGACGATCAATTTGTGTCTGGCGGTGCGGCCTTGGGAGCCGGCGGCGTTTGGGAAGTTGTGGCGGGGTGAAGCGTTGGGTGCAGCGCCTTGTTGGGTGACAAGTTCATTGCGGAAAACCCCACCACATGAAGTACGCGCAGACTGGAATGCCGACAAAGCCAGCAATGCTGATAAATGGCGCTGCGTTTCTTAACCCTAGCTTGGCCTCGATACCAAACCAGACGAATTTGACTGCGAGCGAGATGACGAAGAACGCCAAGGCGCCCAGCCACGATATTTTGTAGCCGTAATAGAGTAGGAAGCCAAAACCGCCGAGCATGGCGACAAGTGCATATGCACTGAGCAGGAAATGAAAGCCCTCGCTGGCACCACCAAAGTTCTTGACGTGCAGCTGCTGATAGAAAACGAAAAAGCTAAAGAGTGTATAGCTCGTTATGAGAACCTAAGACATAGCTGATCCCCTATTTGTGTTACCCAACGTGTAATTGCCATTGCGTGACGGGTCGCAAGCCGTCGTTTGACGCAGAGCACGGAATCCACCGGAAGTACAAAGCGATGCATACCCCGTCTCCCATTCAGTATGTAGGATGGGTGCAACCCATCAACTCCGCAGAACGGCAAATTATTTTTGCGCAGGGAAAGCATCCAGTATCGCCTTCGCCGCATCACTAGACTTCTCCAGCGCAGCCACCACATCCGCCAACCGCTCCACATCCGCCGCACTCGCGCCCAAGCCAAACTCCAGACAGCCGCGCACCTTGGCGCGCATTTCGCTGTCGTTCATCGGGTCTTGCGGGCTGCCTTTGATGGTGTCGCGTTTGAGTTCGATCACCTTGCCGGATTTCA
>VFLF01000467.1 GCA_009885185.1 Nitrosomonadales bacterium
CGCCTTGCCGGCCTTTTCCGCTTCGGCGCGTGATTTGAGCGGCGGAATAAAAACCCAGTAACCGCTGGCGTCCGCCAGCACGCGCTTGACTTGCTCGGCGGGCAACGCCAGCTCCGCTATCACAGCATCGGCGCGCGCCACGGCCGCGCCCGAAAACGCGCCCCACTCCATGCACGCCGCGGGCGTCACCGCCTTGCCTGCTGCTGCTGTTGTCGCTGTCGCCGCAGCAGATGCGCCCGGCGTATTGACAAGGCGGATTTTTTCCGGCGCCAACTGAATCTTTTGTATGTGCGCTTCGGCGCTCACCGGCGCGCGCAGGTAGCGATCCCACGCGAAGAATGCACAATTAGCCAGCACCAGCAGCAGAAACAATGTACGCATGCGTCTATTCTTGTTGCGATTCTTGTTGCGATTTTTGCTGATTCGCGATTTCCAGCAAACCTTCCAGCACCAGATTATCCACCCACTCGACGTCGGTATTCAGCTGCGGCTGTATCAGCGCCGCCGTGCCGCCCGACAGTACCACCAATGGAGAACCTTGACCGGTTTCTTCCATATACCCGCGCATGCGCTCAATCGCGCCCGTCAGCGCATTGATCGCGCCGCTCATGATCGCATCCGCCGTGTTGTCCGGAAAATAATAAAACGCGCCCTGCCCCAGCCGCAGTTGCGCGGTACCGGTATCGAGCGAAGCGCGCATCAGATCGATGCCCGGCACGATTACGCCGCCGAGAAACACACCCTCGGCGGACAGCGCATCCACCGTCATGGTGGTGCCCGCGTTCACCACCACGCAGGCGCGCCCGGTGTTTCCATAGAGTTTGCGCGCCGCGATCAGCCCTGCCCAGCGGTCGGCGCCGAGTTGCGCCGGATCGGCGTAGCCGCTTTTCACGCCGCATTGCTGGTCGCGACCGCGCACCCACAGCGGCGCGCACGGGTATCCGGCCAGTGCGCGTGTGAGTGCCGCGCGCACGCGCTCGCCTGCGACGTTGGCAATGACGATGCGGCCGGGTGCGGGTAGGTCTTTCCATTCGTTACCCAGCGAATCCGCCTCGGCAGTCGCGATCCACGCGCGCCGCAGCCAGCCGCCATCGTCGGCGATGCCCCACTTGATGCGGCTATTGCCGGCATCGATGGCCAGCATGTTCATGATGCGCCGCGCGCCGCGCGCAGGCTCACGTCACCGCTGTGAAACGGCCGCACACCGCGCGTGGTTTCGAGCAATAGCGAGCCGTCCGCGCTCACGCCGCGCGCCACGCCCGCCTCACGCAGGCCACCCGGCAATGTCAGCCGCACCGCGCAGCCCTGATGCACGTGTCGGCGCTGCCAGTCGTCGCGAAACGGCTCAAAGCCCTGGCGCTCGAATTCGAGCAATACGCGGTTCAGCTCCAGCAGCAGCGCCGCCAGTAACTGATTGCGATCCACCGCGTGTCCGAGCACGGTTTCCAGATCCGTCGCGGGCTGATCGATGCGAGTATCCACGGCGCTCGACAGGCGCACATTAATGCCCGCGCCGATCACCACCGCGCTGGGGCCCAGCGCCTCGCCCTGCATTTCAATCAACATCCCGGCGATTTTTTTACCGCGCCACAGCACGTCGTTCGGCCACTTCAACCCGACACCGGCGGCACCGCAGTTTTCCAGCGCGCGCACCACCGCCAGTCCCACCGCCAGGCTCAGGCCCGCCAGCGCCGCCGCGCCCTGCGTAAACCGCCACAACACCGAAAAGGTCAGCGCGCCGCCGACCGCCGTATGCCAGGGCCGGCCCATGCGCCCACGTCCTGCGCGCTGCCATTCCGCCGCGATCACGCTGGCATGGGGTACATCGGGCGCACCGGCCTGCACGCGCTGCAACAACAGCGAGTTGGTGGAATCCGCTTCATCGATGATTTCCACACTGAACGGCGCGGCATCGCCCAACCATTGCCCGATCCGCGCCGCATCCAGCATCGTCAGCGGCTGCGCGAGGCGATAGCCGCGCCCGCGCACGCTGAACACATCGACCCCGGCGGCTTCGATTTCCTGCACCGCGTTCCACACGCTCGCGCGCGACATAACCGTGGCCCGGGCGAGCGCCGCGCCGGAGCAAAATTCGCCTTCGGCCAGCAGCCGAAGCACGTGATAAGCAAGCGGTTTCATGGGAAGGCGATAGGATACTACGCCCGGCGAGCACCGAAGTACGCCACGCGTTCGACAGCACCGCGCGACCTCGTTACACTGCCGGTCACTTGATCCCGAGACAAGAGGAGTTTTTCATGCGCCTGATCGCTGCCACCCTCACCGCCGCCTGTGCCCTGCTGCCGTTGACAACCGTTGCGCAATCGTGGCCCGCCAAGCCCATCCGCATTTTGATCCCGTATCCGGCGGGCGGCACCTCCGACATCCTCGCGCGCATGATCGGCCCCGAACTCACCAAGGCATGGGGGCCGCAAGTCATCGTCGATAACCGCGTGGGCGCCAACGGCGCCATCGCCATGGATCTCACGGCACGCTCGCCCGCCGACGGCTACACCACGGTGCTGAACGATCTGGGCAATCTCGCGATCAGCCCCAGCATGTACAGCAAGCTGCCGTTCGACATTATTCGCGACTTCGCGCCGGTGGCGATGATTTCCTACTCGGCGCACTTGCTCACGGTGCACCCCAGCGTACCGGTGAAAACAGTGAAGGAGTTGATCACGCTCGCCAAAGCCAACCCCGGCAAACTCAACGTGCCGGTGGGTCTGGGCGCGGCGGTGCATGTGGCCGCGTTGTCACTCGAGCAGCGCACCGGCGTGAATTGGGTGTACGTACCGACCAAGGGCGGACAGGCGTCGATCATGACGGTGGCCACCGGCGAAGGCGACCTGTTGTTCATGGGCATGCTGCAAACCATGCCGCATGTGCGCGCGGGCCGGCTCAAGATCGTGGCGGTATCGAGCGAAAAGCGTGATCCCAACCTGCCCAATGTGCCCACCGTGCAGGAGACGCCCGGCCTTGAAGGCTTCGTCACCGGCTCGTATCAAGGCATCATGGGGCCGGCGAAGATGCCGGCGGAGGTGGTCGCCAAATTCAACGCCGAGGTAAATCGCATACTCGGCATGACTGACTTCAAGGAAAAACTCTCGTCGCACGGCACCGTGCCGCTACCCATGTCGCCGCAGGATCTGGGCAAATGGCTGGCGGCGGAAAAAGACCGCTGGGCAAAAGTGGTGAAGGCCAGCGGATTCAAGATTGATTAAACAAGGACATCATCGTGCGTAATTTCGACATGGACAAGATCAAAGGCCGGAAGATCGACGCCGCGCGCAGCCGCCTCGCCACCCCCGGCAACGAGGGCACCCCCGCCGCCGTGAGCCGGCGCGAGCGGCGCACCCTCGAACAAGCGAGCGGCCTCGTGCCCTTCGCGGTCAAGCTCGACGGCGAGCTGGTCAAACAACTGCACGCCCTCGCGCAAGCGCGCTCCTGCGGGCTGAACGAACTGGTGGCTGAACTCCTGCACAAGGGGCTTGCCGCGCAGACGGCGTAGGTCGCGCGAACGGTGATTAAAACGGCTTGGGTTTGCTCCGGGATACGCGGTCAGGCCGTTGATACCCATTCCATTGCTATTGATATAGAAATGGAACTACTCACAACCCCGTAAACTCCGCTTCGCGCACTCGCGTGCCAACTGCTCCGCCTCGGTAAGCTGCCGCGTATTCATTTTGGCGGCAACGATCTCGCGATTAGTGCGCGCATCCGTGTTGCCCAGCGCCGCGCCCAGTGTCAGCCACGCATGCGCGCGCACGTAATCCTGTTCGACGCCCTGCCCGAGGGAATACATCCAGCCCAGGTTGTGCTGTGAGGCCGCGCTGCCCTGCGCCGCCGCGAGGCGATACCACTTGATCGCCTCAGTGTGGTTTTGCGCCACGCCCAGCCCGTTGTGCAGCATCACCGCCAGATTGTGTTGCGCCTGCATGTCGCCTTGCGCAGCGGCCAGCCGCCACCACTTGACGGCTTCAGCGGGGTTTTGCGCCACGCCGCGCCCCTCTTTGTACAGTTCAGCCAGATTGTTTTGCGCCAGCGCCAGCCCTTGCGCCGCTGCGAGCTGAAACCACTTGGCAGCTTCGGCGGGTTTTTGCGCGACGCCTTCGCCATCCAGGTACATTTCACCGATACTGTTTTGCGCGAGCGCATAGCCTTTTGCCGCCGCCAGACGAAACCAGCGCAGCGCCGTGGCGTGGTTTTGCACAACGCCGTGCCCGTTGTAATGCATGGCGCCGAGATTGTTTTGCGACATGGCATACCCCTGTGCCGCCGACAGACGAAACCAGCGCGCCGTCTCGGCATAATCCTTCGGCACGCCTTCGCCATGGAGATACAGGGCGCCGAGATTATTTTGCGCGCCGGCATGACCCTGCGCCGCCGACAGGCGATACCATTTCAGCGCCTCGGCGTAACTCTGCGCCACACCGCGCCCTTCGTAATACCGCTCACCGAGGGCAAATTGCGCGCCTGCGTTGCTCTTCGCCGCCAGCGCGACGGTTTGCGGCACATTCATAGCGGGCGCGCCGCGATCCGCTGTGGTGGTTGTGGCCATCGCGCCCGCCATCGGCAGCGTGAGCAAAACAACGGTTAAAACAACGCTACGCACGGATGCCATCATTATTGACTCTTTTGTTGACCCATGTGATCTTTGTGAAAATAAAAACCTCCCGTCACCGGTCGTCACGGAGAAGTGTAACAGGGCGACGGCTCGCGGCCTTGGGCGGCCGCGCGCTTAAGCCACTGATGCGCATACCGCTGGCGTCACTGCGTCGACCATGGCGGTACAATGATTGTCGCATTGAATAAACCCCGCAGACATGAAAATCGCAATCGTTGGTGGCGGCATCGGCGGACTGGCCACCGCGCTGGCCATGACACAGGCCGGTTTTACCGTCACGGTGTACGAGCGCTCGGCGCAACTGGTGGATCAGGGCGCGGGCATCACGCTGGCGCCCAATGCCACGCGCGTGCTCTATCACCTGGGGCTGGGCCCCGTGCTGGAAGAGACTGCCGTGACGCCGCCGCAAACGGAATACCGGCATTACCGCACCGGCGCGGTGATTCTGCGCATGATGACGAAGGATTTTCGCTCGCTCTACGGCGCGCCCTATCTGCGGCTGCACCGCTGGGACTTGCAGCACGCGATGATCTCGCGTCTCGCCGAGATCGCGCCGGGCGCGCTGCGGCTTGGCGCGAGCGTTGAGCGCATCGAACCGAGCGGCGAGCGCGTGGCGCTCACGTTCGCGGATGGCCGCACGGAAACCGCCGATGTGGTTGTCGCCGCTGACGGCATCCGTTCATCGATACGCGAAAGCTTGTTCCATCCGGCGCCGCCGGTGTTCAGTGGC
>VFLF01000733.1 GCA_009885185.1 Nitrosomonadales bacterium
CGGCGGCCGGTTTCGGGATGCGTGCGCACCACCGGGTGCTCGGCTTCAAACACTTCGTGTGCGCGCGCGGTGGGGCTTTGCGCCACGCGGTCTTCGCGTGATTTCGACACATCGGCCTTGGCGGAACTGCTGACGCCGGTGAGCGTATCCACGGTTTTCTTCAAACCGTCCGACAGTGCTTCATAGGCGAGATATTGATTCGCGAACAGGGTATCCCCACCGAAGGGCGGCAATTCGCGCGCGAGCAAAAAGGTGCCCATCGGTGGTTCTTCCAGATAGGTGGTGTCCGAATGCCACATGCCGCCGAAGTTGATGCGCTCGTGTTCGAGTTTGATCACCGGCGTGATGACCGGAAAGCCGTCGAGCCCGCGGATAAACGGATACTCCACCGGCGCACCGAAGCGCTCGGCAAACGCGAGGTATTGCGCGCCGCTGATATTCTGATCGCGAAAGAAAATCACCACGTGCTCGTTCCACGCGCGGCGGATTTCGGCGATGGTGTCGTCGGACAGCTCGCGCGCGAGATCGACACCGCTAATTTCGGCGCCGATGGCGCCGGCGATTTTTTGCACGGTGATTGTGTTTGCCGCCATAAAAATTACTCCTCCTTCGACCGGCCAGTATACCGGAGGCGGGGTTATAATTTCCGGCAACACCTACAAGGACACGCCCATGATGAATCGCCTGTTGCTGCTCGCCGCTCTGCTGCTCACGCTCGGCGGCTGCGCCACCCACAATACTGTAGCCGACGGCATCGACAGCAAGCTGATGCTGAAAGGCCATGACCCGGTGAGTTATTTCACGCTCAAACAGCCCGCGCCCGGCAACCCCGCGATCAAGGCCGATCACGCGGGCGTCACCTATCGCTTTGTCAACGAGGAGAACCGCGCGCTGTTCGTGAAAAACCCGGACAAATATGCGCCGCAGTACAACGGCTTTTGCGCCAACGGGCTGGTGTATGCGATTGCGCTCGGCGGCAATCACGACACGTATAAAATTATCGACGCGCGGCTGTTCATATTCGGCGGTGCGAACTCGAAAAAATATTTCGAGATGGACGAAGCGCGTAACCTCAAGCTGGCGGACGATTACTGGAGGTTTGAGGTGCGCGGCAGCATCCCGCGTTTGCAAAGCTGGAAGCGGCTGATCTTCAAAGTGCCGCATTACAAGACCAACAAGGAGCTCGCGGCGGAGTGGGAATCGCGTCAGGCGAAAAAGTAACGCCCTTACCGTGACCGGGTTGCGCGGCGGCGTTGCTTTTGCGGTTCCCGTCGCGATACTGGCGGCGGCTCAGGCCCTGAGCGCGCACATAGCGGCGTTACCGCCTGCTTACGCCGCGCTGGCGGCGCACACACCGGAATTTGTACTGGCACTCGGCGCATTGCTGGCGATTGCATTCCGGCGCGGGCGAATATTTTTTGCGATGGTTACGCTGGCCGTTGCCTGGCTCGCCTACGGCAGTTACCTGAGCGGCGGCAAGACGGGGTTTTCCGCGCGCGTGGTGTTTGCCTCGCTCTGCCTGCTGGTGCCCGTTAATCTTACGGCGCTGGCGCTCACGCAGGAGCGCGGCATCTTCAACCTGCACGGGCTGCTGCGCATGGGCATCCTGCTGCTGGAATGCGGCGCGGCGGCGTGGCTGATCGCCGCCGGCAACCGCGAGACGGTGGATTGGCTTTACGAGCCGCTCACCGACATGCTGCCCGCGGCCACGCGCATTCCGCAGATGGCCCTGCTGCTGATGGCCGCGGGCGCCGCGGCGGGAATCACGCTGTGGTGGCGGTCGCGCTCGGCCATCGATCTTGCTTTTGCGGGCGCCATCGTGGCATGGGCCATCGCGGCGCATAACGCCACGCGACCGGACCTGCACATGGTATTTGCCGCCGCGGCCGCGCTGATGCTGCTGGTGGCTGTATTGCAGGACGTGTATCGCATGGCGTTTCGCGATGAGCTCACGGGCTTGCCCGCGCGCCGCGCGCTGAACGAGCACCTTGCCCGGCTTGGGCGGCGCTACACGATCGCGGTGCTCGACATCGATCACTTCAAGAAATTCAACGACACCCACGGCCACGATGTCGGCGATCAGGTGCTGAAAATGGTGGCCGCGCGCATTGAGCGCGTGCGCGGCGGCGGCAGCGCGTATCGTTTCGGCGGCGAAGAATTCGTCGTCGTGTTTTCGGGCGCGTCCTGCGCGCAGGCGCTGCCACACCTGGAAGCCTTGCGTGTGGATGTCGCCCAACACGGGCTGACGCTGCGCGCCTCCGAACGACCGACAAAAACACCCGCGCGTACCGGCGCTCATGGTCACACCGGTCGCACCGCGCGCAAGGCAGGTGCCGGAGTCAAAAGGCTATCGGTCGCCATCAGCATCGGCGTCGCCGAATGCAACGACAAACTCACCACATCTGCCGACGTCATGACCGCGGCGGACAAGGCGCTGTATCGCGCCAAACGCGCGGGCCGCAATCGCGTGAGTCAGTAGTTATATAAGTATTTGTTTTTAAACATATTTTTTGTTTGCTCCGTCTAACGCTACAATCCGACGCATGTTAGACATCGCCCACATCCGTGAGGAATACATGCGCGCCGGTCTCGACGAGCGCGACGTGCTGACTGACCCGCTGGCCCAATTCACGCGCTGGTACGACGACGCGGTGCAAGCGGAACTGCCGCTGCCCAACGCGATGTCGCTGGCGACGGTCGCCGGCGTCAAACCCGCCTCACGCATCGTGTTGTTGAAAGGCGTGGATCACGGCGGCTTTGTGTTTTATACCAACTACAACAGTCGCAAGGGACGCGAAATCGACGCCAACGCGCACGCCGCGCTGCTGTTCGGCTGGCTGCCGCTGGAGCGTCAGGTGCGCATCGAAGGCACGCTCACGCGCCTCTCCACACAGGAGTCAGACGATTATTTCGCCAGCCGCCCGCTCGGCAGCCGTCATGCCGCGATCGCGTCGCCGCAAAGTGAAGCCGTCACCAGCCGCGCGCAACTGGAACAGCGTTACCACGAAGTCGTCCGCGCGACGGGCACCACGGGTAATGACCCGCCGCGCCCCGCGCACTGGGGCGGCTATCGCTTGATGCCAGTGGAAATCGAGTTCTGGCAGGGCCGCGAAAACCGTTTGCACGATCGTCTGCTGTTCAGCAAGTCAGTCACGGGATGGCGTCTATCGCGGCTGGCGCCGTAACCACCGCCATCAGCCGGTTAGAGAAACAGCGTCCCCAGCCACCACGCCACGCCGGCAATGAACGCCGAGCAGGGAATGGTTAATACCCACGCCCACACCAGCGTGCCCGCCACGCCCCAACGCACGGCGTTGACGCGCCGCGCCGCGCCCGCGCCGACGATGGCGCCGGTGATGGTGTGAGTGGTGGACACCGGAATGCCCATGCTGGTTGCCATGAATAGCGTGATCGCGCCGCCGGTTTCTGCGCAGCAGCCTTGAAACGGTTTGATCTTGGTGAGGCGCTGGCCCATGGTTTTGACGATGCGCCAGCCGCCGAACAGCGTGCCTAGCGCAATCGTCACGTAGCACGCCACCACCACCCACATCGGTATGCCATCCTTCGCACCGGTAACGCCGTAGGCAATCAGCAACATCCAGATGATGCCGGCGGTTTTTTGCGCGTCATTGCCACCGTGTCCCAGTGAATACATCGACGCGGACACGAGTTGCAGTCGTCGCGACCATCGGTCCACTTTGCGCGGCGTCGCGTGCTGCGCGATCATCGAAAAAATCACCATCAGCAGCGACGCCAGCAAAAACCCCAGCAGCGGCGAGATCACGATAAAGGCCACCACCTTGATCAGGCCACTGGACACCAGCGATCCAGCACCAGCCTTGACGATGGCCGCACCCACCAGACCGCCGATCAGCGCGTGTGACGAGCTCGACGGTATGCCGTAGTACCAAGTGATGATGTTCCACGAGATCGCGCCGACCAGTGCGCCGAACACCACGTAATGATCGATGATGTTGGCGTCGATGATGCCCTTGCCGACAGTGGTCGCCACCTTCAACTGGAACACGAACAGAGCGATGAAATTGAACGCCGCTGCCATCGCCACTGCCTGATGCGGCTTTAACACGCCGGTGGACACCACGGTGGCGATGGAGTTGGCCGCGTCGTGAAAGCCGTTCATGAAATCGAAGGCAAGCGCAACTACGATCAGTACAACCAGTATTTCAAAACTCATTCGGCGCCTTTCTTTTTTTGTGCGCGCTTGACCGGGACGATCAGGAGTTTTCCAGCACGATCCCTTCGATGATGTTGGCGACATCCTCGCAGCGGTCGGTCACGGTTTCCAGCAATTCATAAATCGCCTTCAGTTTGATCACCTGGCGCACATCCGGCTCGTCGCGAAACAGTTTCGCCATCGCCGCGCGCATGATGTGGTCGGCTTCCGACTCCAGACGGTCGATCTCATCGCACGCCTTGAGTATCAGCGAGGTATTATCCATGTTCGACAGCAGTCCCACTGCCAGCTTGACCTGCTCGCAGCACAACACGCATACCTCGGCGAGTTTATGCGCCTCTTCGGTCAACTCCTTCACGTCGTAAAGAAAGATCGATTGGGATACATCCTCCATCAGGTCGAGGATGTCGTCCATGCGCGTGATCAGGTGATGGATCTCGTCGCGATCCAGCGGCGTGATGAAGGTCGTGTGCAGCAGCTCGATGGTGGTTTGGGTGATCTTGTCGGCCCGCTTTTCGATGGTCTCGATGGCATAGGCGCGGCGCTGAATATCGTCGCCCGTCACCATCAACGCCACCAGTTCGCGGCTGCCCAGCACGATCTGCTCGGCGTGTTCGGTAAACAAATCGAAGAAGCGCCCTTCCTTCGGCATCAAGCGGCCAAACATGTGATCACTCCCTTTCTGTTGAGCGACGGCAATGGCGCTGCTGGCAAAGCAACGGCGTGCGGCGAGTAGTGTAACCACTTCCTGGCATCGATACACGGATTTGAATCACGATATAATGACGTCCTCGTTCCCGTCGCACAACCGGCCATTCGACGTCCGCGCGCGGTATTCGCACGGCGCCTTTCCTACCTTGCCTCCGCCGCCGCCCCGCTGGCTAAACTCACTGCTCACCCCCTTACTCGCCTGGTACTTTGTAGCGATCTGGGGCTCCGGCTTCATCGCCACCAAGATTGCCTTGCAGCATGCGGCGCCGCTGACGTTTCTCAGCATCCGCTTCGCGTTCGGCATCGTCTGCCTGATTCCTTTTGTATGGCTGACGCGTCCGTTGTGGCCGGCGACGCGCGTCGAGTTCGCGCATGTGGTGGTGGCCGGGTTGCTGATGCACGCGGTGCATCTGGGCGGCAGTCACTACACGCAGTATCTCGGCCTGTCGGCGGGCATTACTGCGGTGTTGCTATGCATACAGCCCTTGATCACCGCGGGCATCGCTGCGCGCTGGATGCACGAAAAATTGAGTCCGCTGCAATGGCTGGGCATCGCCGCCGGATTCGCCGGGGTAACGCTGATCATGTGGCACAAGATCGACGTGCGGGAAGCCACCTTGGGCAGTTTGATCGCGGTGTCCATCGCGCTGTTCGGCGTGACGGCCGGTTCGCTGTATCAGCGCGCGTTCTGCCCGCGCGTGGATTTGCGCGCCGCCGCGCTGGTACAGTTTGTAGCGGCGTTGCTGGTGCTGGCGCCGCTGGCGCTGGTGTTCGAAGACAACACCGTGCGCTGGTCGTGGGCATTGATCGGATCGCTGATCTATCTGGTGATATTCGCCTCGCTGCTGGGCGTCAGCGCGTGGCACTATCTGTTGCGCCATAGCGATGCGACTCGCGTCACCAGTCTGATTTACCTCACGCCGGTGTTCGCCATCGTGCCGGAGTTTTTATGGTTCGATATCACGCCGTCGATGGTCAGCTGGATCGGCATCGTGATGACCTGCCTCGGCGTGGCGCTGGTGGCGTGGCGCAGAAGCGCGTATGCAACACCAAAAAATAACCATTAAAAACAAATAGATACAATGATTCCGGTTTGAGCATCTCCCTCATCTTTGTTCTCACCATCCTGCCGCACGTGGCATTCGCCGGCGCGCGCGTGACGCTATCGCTGTTCGCGCTGCATCTGGGCGCGACGCCGTTCACCGTGGGCATGATTATTTCGCTGATCGCGGTGGTGCCGATGGTGTATTCGGCGCGCTGGGGGCGCAGTATCGACCGCGCCGGCATTTACAGGCCCATGCTGCTCGGCGCGGGCCTGGTGCTCGCGGGGACGCTGCTGGCGTTCGCACTGCCGCGCGTTGAAACATTGTTCGCCGCCAGCATGCTGGTGGGCACCGGCTTCATGCTGTATCACATTTGCGTCAATCAGGCCGCCGCACTGGTGGGGCGGCCCGAAGACCGCACACGCAATTTCAGCATGCTGGCGCTGGCGTTTTCCACGTCCGGTTTTATCGGTCCGGTGATGGCGGGATTCGCCATCGACGGTATCGGCCATCGCAATACTTTTTTGCTGTGCGCGGTGTTCATGGTCGCGACACTGGCGTTGATATACCACCGCCGGCATGTGATCGCGCGTCATCACCAGCCCGTCGCACAGGTGCGGGAAAAACGCGCGATGGATCTGCTGCGCATCCCGGCGCTGCTGCGCATCTTCATCATCAGCGGCCTAATGTCGATGTGCTGGGATTTGTATACCTTTGTGATGCCGATACACGGCTCCAGCATCGGCCTGTCGGCGTCCACCATCGGCCTGATACTCGGCTCGTTCGGCAGCGCGATATTCATGTTCCGGCTGATCCTGCCGTGGGTGGTGCATCGCTTTAACGAGCGCAAGCTGCTGATCAGCATGATGGTGCTCTCCGGTCTCATGCTGGCGTTGATTCCGCTGGTGCATAGCGTGCCGCTGTTGATGGCGGTGTCGTTCGTGCTCGGCATCGGGTTGGGCGGCACGCAACCGATCATCATGGCCATGCTCTATTCGCAGGCGCCCGAGGGCCGCGGGGGCGAGGCCGTAGGCATGCGCACGCAGTTGCTCAATATCACGCAGGCCGCCATACCAATGATCTTTGGCGCGCTCGGCGCATGGATGGGCATGGCGCCGGTGTTCATCGCCATGGGCGTGGCGCTGCTGGCGGGGGCGTGGTACGCGCGGCGCGAGGTTTGATGTGCGCTTACTAATTCAAAACCAAAAACCAGTCGCAGAAAACAAAACGACCGGCGTTTTTGCAAACGTCGGTCGTTCCGCTTGATGCGGGAATGCGTAAGACTTAGCTCAGGTGCTTGCTGACCAGTTTGGTCATCTCGAACATCGACACCTGTTTCTTGCCGCCGAAGATCGGCTTCAATTTGTCATCGGCATTGATGTTGCGGCGGTTCTTGGCATCTTGCAGGCCATGCTTCTTGATGTAGGCCCAGATTTTCTTGGTCACTTCGGTGCGCGGCATTGCTGCGTTGCCAATCACGGCGCCCAGATCGGCGCTGACTTTCATCGGCTTCATGAATGCGGCATTCGGCTTGCGCTTCGCTGCCTTCTTTTTTGCCGGGGCTTTCTTTGCTGCTTTTTTCTTTGCGGCCATGGAGATTCTCCGTTCAGGTTTGGTTTAACAATTTTAGGTTTGCTGTTTTGCTGTTTTGCCTTGCCACTGATAGCACGGGTAGCGGCACGGTGACGAGAGAATGCCGATGGAAATCGTGCTTGTCAATGCTTTTCTATAGGGGAATCGCCGCATTTTCCCTCTGAAAAAGACGTGCGTACCGCGCACCGCTTGCCGGACACGCCCTCACCTGTGTAATCTTTAAGCGTTCCGGGCGTACTTTTTCCGCCCGGTGGAGAGCCCACTCCCATGGCACTGACACAGCAAGAGCGACAAGAAATCAATGATCTAGCACGGCAATTCGAGGCGGCCACCGGCGCGCAGGCGGTTGCTGCCATCGTGGGCAAGGCCGACGATTATCCGGATGTCCCCTGGAAAGCCTTTGCGCTGGGCGCGGCGATGGCGGCGATGGCGGTGGTCGCCGACGAGTTTATCCGCCCGGACTGGGCCAGCATCCACACCCCGCTGCGAGACGTGGCGGCGATCCTGGTGGCGGGCGTGTTGTGCTGTGTGGCGGCGATGGCGATACCCGCGTTCGGGCGGCTGTTTCTCAACCGCGAGCGCGCGCGCGGCGAGGTGCGGCAGCACGCGCAAGGCATCTTTTTGCAGCGTGAAATGTTCGCCACCGCCGAGCGTGTCGGTATCCTGATGCTGGTCGCCCGCTTCGAGCGGCGCATCGTGATCCTGCCGGACAGCGGCATCGCGCGCCACGTGTCGCGACGCGAGTTGGACGACATCATCGCCGTCATGGCGCCGCATCTGGCGGCGGAACGGCCGGTGGAAGCGTTCCGCGCGGGGTTTGACGCGCTGGCCGCGCTGCTCAAGCAAAAAGGCATCAATCCGGCGCGCCATGGCAATGAACTGGCGGACGGTGCCGTGGTCGAGGGGGGCGCATGATGAGACTCATGCAACGCTTCTGTGCCGTGATGGCGCTCGGCCTGCTGGCGGGCCATGCGGGCCTTGGTGTCGCCGCCGATGTACCGATGCTGAGTGGGCGCGTGGTGGACAACGCGGAGCTGCTGTCGGCCGCCGCGCGCGATCGCATCGGCGCCGCACTGAAGGCGCACGAGGCCAAGACCACCAATCAGATCGCGGTGCTGACCATCGCCACGCTGGGCGATGACACCATCGAGCAATTCGCGACGCGCGTGTTCGAGACCTGGAAGCTCGGCAAAAAAGACAAGGACAACGGCCTGCTTCTGGTGATCGTGCCCAAGGAGCGCAAGATACGCTTTGAAGTCGGACGCGGGTTGGAAGGCGTGATACCCGATGTCGTCGCCAGCCGCACCATACGCAACGTGATCGCGCCGCAGTTCAAGGCGAGCCAGTTCGACAAAGGCGTCGAGGACGGCATCGCGGCCATCACCAAGCTGCTGGAAGGCGAGCCCGGCGCC
>VFLF01000693.1 GCA_009885185.1 Nitrosomonadales bacterium
ATTAGGCATTGCCGCGGCCGGCGCCGTCGTCGCGGGCGCATTGATGGCGCAGGCAACGGTCGGCCCAAAGGACGTTGCGTTACCCGATGGCTTCGAGAAATGGCAGATGTACCAACAGGTGAATCGCCACGACTCCAAGCAATACCGGGAGCTGTATGCCAAACCGGAAATCGTCAAAGCTGTGCGTGAAGGCAAGCCCGTGCCCAATGGCGCGGTGCTGGTGATGGCAATTTTTTCCGCGCAGACAGACGCGGACGGCAAGCCCACTCGCGATGCCAAAGGCAATTTCATCAAGGGCAAACCCATCGGTGTCACGGTGATGGAGAAGCGCGCGGGCTGGGGCGCGTCAGTGCAGGAGGCGTGGCGCAACGGCGATTGGCAATATTCGTCCTATCTCCCCGATGGCAAGCCCAACGAAAAGGCCAATGCCAATATCAAGGGCTGCTTCGAGTGCCACTTACCCCATGCGAAACAGGATTTCGTGATTTCGCTGGCGGGCTTGAGCGGTACCGCGCTGGGCGCGGCGCAACGTCCCGCGGGGCCGGGCACGGTCGCCATCGCCGAATTCCTGTTCGGACCCGAAAAAATCACCGTCAAGGCCGGACAGGCGATCACCTGGACCAATATCGACGATTCACCGCATCAGGTCACGGTGCAGGGTGCCACCACGCTGCGCACACCAGTGGTGCTCAAGGGGCAAAGCACATCGTTGCAGTTCAACGACGAAGGCACCTACGGCTACATCTGTGGGCTGCATCCGGCGATGAAGGGCGAGATCGTTGTAACCCGGTGAACAGGTGAACAAGTGAACGAGTAACCCCGGCGGGAGGCGCCCGTTTGCGGTTTATGGAAACGCTGTAGAAGGTGATGAACCGCGAGCAGGGTTTTACCCGTTCACCCGTTCACGCCTTCGCCTTAGCTCACTCCACCCGTATATTCCCCGCTCGTATCACCGCCGCGTAGCGATCCACCTCGCTCCTGAAATACGCTGCGAATTCCTGCGGCGTGCTGCCCACTGCATCAGCGCCTTCCTTCAACATGAAGTCGCGCATCTCCATTGATTTGATCGCGGCGGCGATTTCCGCGCTTAACTTGTTGACTATCGCGGCGGGCGTTGCGGCGGGCGCGAGAATCGCGTACCAGTTCACCGACTCGAAGCCCGGATACAGCGACGCCAGCGGCGGCAAGGCCGGCGCCAGCCGCGATGGCGCGGGCGAGGTCACCGCGAGCGCCTTCACCTTGCCGGAGCGCATATGCGGAATCATGGTGATCGCGCCGGCGAAACTGAAATCCACCTCGCCGCTCATCAACGCAATGGTGGCCGGGCCGGAGCCCTTATACGGAACGTGCGTCGCCTGAAAACCGGCGCGCTGCTTGAACATTTCGAGCACCAGATGGTTGGCCGTGCCGGTGCCGCCCGACGCGGCATTCATCTTTCCGGCCTGCTTTTTGGCCAGCGCGATGAATTCCTTGAGTGATGCCGCCGGCAGGCTGGGATGCGCGATCAGAAACTGCGCGTTCGACGAAATCTGGCTCACCGGCACGAGATCGCGTTGCACATCAAACGACAGATTTTTGTATAGCGTCACCGCGCTGGCGAGCGAGGCCGCCGCGCACAACAGCGTGTAACCGTCGGGCGGCGATTTCGCCACCAGCTCGGTGCCGATCATGCTGCCGGCGCCGGGGCGGTTTTCGACCACCACCGACTGCCCCATGCTTTCCTGAAATTTCCGCCCGAGCAGCCGCGCCTGTGGATCCAGCCCGCCGCCCGGCTGCACCGGCACAATGATGCGGATGGTTTTCACCGGGTAGGCTGGATTACTTTGCGCCAGCACGGCGGCGGGCAGGCAGAGCCATAAACCCGCTGCCGCCCTCTGTGCGATCCGTTTTTTTCCCTTCACGATGCACCCTTTACCTTTCACGTTAATAATCAAGAGCCGATTTCTCCGCCATCGGCCTTGGTAATAGCCAACACCGAGGGCCGCGGCGGCATGTCGGGGCTGAAATCCGGCCAGCGCGTCGAGGGCTTGTCGAAGGTGGAGCCTTTTTCATCGGCGGGATGTTGAATTGTCAGAAACAGAGTCTTGCCGTCAGGCGTGAACGCCGGCCCGGTGACTTCCGCGCCGCGCGGACAACTGAAAAAATTGCGCGTCACACCGCGCATCGGCCCGCTGGTTTCGGCGGCATACAGGCTGTCGGCGAACCCAGCCCAATCTTCTTGGCCATCGGTAGTAATCCAGATGCGGCCTTTGGGATCGAAGGCGAGATTGTCCGGCGCCGCGATCCAGCCGTTCGCGGATGCCGTGCCGCTGTTGTTGCCATAGCGCGCACCGTGTTCCGGTTTTTTGGGGTCACCGCCGATGATGAAAAACTCCCACGGGCACTCGGTCGCGGTGTGATCGGTGTTGCCGTTTACCATCGGTGGAATAATTTCAATGATGTGGCCGAAATTATTCGGCCCGCGCGGGTTGGCTGCATCCACCTGATCGGGCTTGCGTTGCTCGTTGTAAGTCATCACCACATACACGCGGCCCGTTTGCGGATTGACTTCGACATCCTCCGGGCGATCCATCGGTGTCGCGCCCAGCAGATCAGCGGCGCGGCGCGCTTCGATCACCACATCGCCCTGATTCTCGAAGCCGTTGGCCTTGGTCAGCGGGCCTTGCCCGAAGGTGAGCGGCAGCCATTGCATCTTGCCGCCGGCGTCAAA
>VFLF01000401.1 GCA_009885185.1 Nitrosomonadales bacterium
AAGTCGATTGCACCACGCACCTGCACGGCTTGTTCTGCGCGGGCGAAGATTCCGGCGGCGTACATGGCGCCAATCGTCTGGGTGGCAACGGCGTGGCGAATTCCACCGTGTTCGGCGGCATCGCGGGCGATGTGATGCCGGGCTGGGTCAAAGCAAATGGCGCATTTCAAACGCCGGATCAGGATGCGATCGATGCCGCCGTGGCGGCTTGCCGCGCGCCTTTCTCCAAACCAGCGGGGTCGCTGACCGACCTGCGCGAAAAACTCTACAACCACATGTGGGACGACGTGGGCATCGTGCGCGACGCCGCTTCACTCAGGCGGTCATCGAGTGTGCTGAATGCACTCGAAGCCGAGCTTGATGCGACGGGCGTGGACAACCGCAATCTTGCGTTCAATCTGACGTGGCACGATTGGCTGAACTTGAAGAACCTGATACTGGTATCAAAATCCATTCGTAATGCGGCCGAAGCGCGTGAAGATTCACGCGGCGCGCACTTTCGCACGGATTTCCCTGACGTGCGTGACTTGGAAAACTCGCGTTTCACCAGTGTGTCGTGGAAGGCAGGGAGCTTTGACTGCGTGACCAAGCCGGTGGTGTTTAGTCGCGTCAAGCCGGGGCAGTCGCTAATTTTGTAGGTTGGGGGTGAGCGTAGCGAGCCCCAACACCGCGAACGCTCCCATCCGCCACCGTCGCGGCATAATGAAGGGTATTTGTGTTGGGCTTCGCAGGCTCAGCGCCTACCTACCCTGAACTACATTGAACAGGAGCATCAACCATGAGCATGGGCCGCAAGCTGCGTGATCTGCTAAAACAAAAAAAATTCCTCACCTCGCCCGGCATCACCACGCCACTGCACGCGATGATTGTCGAAAAAGCCGGTTTTGATTTTGTGTATGTCGGTGGCTACGATGTGTCACTCACGCTGCTGGGCTTGCCCGACGTGGGCTTTATCACCGAAACCGAAATGCTCAACAACGCGCGCCACATCGCGCGCGCGGTCAACCTGCCGGTGATCGCCGACGTGGACACCGGCTACGGTAATGCGCTCAACGTGATCCGCACGGTGCAGGATTTCGAGGCGGCGGGCCTCGCCGCCATTCACATCGAAGATCAGGTCGCGCCCAAGCGCTGTGGCCACGTGGCGGGCAAGGTGGTGGTGTCGATAGATGAGGCCACCGGCAAAATCCGCGCCGCGCTCGATGCACGCCGCGACAAGGATTTTATGATCATCGCGCGCACCGATGCCATCGCAGCGGCAGGCGGCGGACTGGACGAAGCAATCCGTCGCGGGCGTGCCTACGCGCGCGCGGGCGCAGACATGATCTGGGCGGAATTTCCCACCGCCGACATCGATCAGCCACAACGCTTTGCGCGCGAGGTGCTGGCGGAATTCCCTCATGTGCCGCTGTATCTGAACTACTCCGCCAACCTCAAGTGGCACGAATCCAAAGTCACCTTCGAGGATTTCGCCGCGATGGGTTACAAAATCATGCACGTGTCGCTGACCGGCATGCGCTCGACCATGATGGGTATGTGGGACTACGCCGTCGATTTAAAAGCGCGCGGCGCGCAGGCGGAAATTGATTTTCAGAATCGGCTGAAGGTGCATCCGATGGGCGCGTTTCACGAGATGGCAGGCTTTCCCAAATGGAAGGCGCTGGAAGAAAAGTACCTGCCTGCCGACGAAGTGAAAAAGAAATATGATGGCGCGGTAGGATTGTAGCCTTGAAACAAAAGGCAGGCGTTTAGACAAGAATCGTTAATCTCATCACTGTCGTTCCCGCCTGCGCGGGAACGACAGAGGACGATTTTCGGCTCATTGGATCAGCGTTGGGTGCTTCAATGCCGCCGCAAGAATCGATAACTCAACACTTGAAATCATGCCGCAACTCTCCATAGAAAGATTGACCGACGTTACCGCCCGCGCACTCAAACGCGCGGGCGCATCCAAAGCCATGGCGCAGAGCACCGCGCAAGCGCTGGTCGCCGCAGAAGCCGCGGGCCTGGGCGGCCACGGGCTGTCGCGCGTGGCGCTGTATTGCCAGCACCTGAAAGAAGGGCGCGCCAACGGCAAAGCCAAACCCAAAATCATCAAGCGCAAAGGCGCGACTGCGCTGATCGATGCGGGCGGCGGCCTGGCATTCCCAGCGTGCGCGCTGGCGGCGAAAGAAGCCATCTCGCGCGCCAAAAAGTTCGGCGTGAGTTTCGTTGGCGTCACCAACAGTCATCACATGGGCGCGCTGGCGTATCACCTCGCGCCCATCGCGCAGGCGGGCATGGCGGGGCTGGCGTTTACCAACTCACCCTCGGCGATTAACGCGTGGGGCGGCAAGCGCGCGTTCTACGGTACCAATCCGGTGGCGGCGATTTTCCCGCGCAAGGATGCCGAGCCCATCGTGGTTGATCTGTCGCTCACCGAAGTCACGCGCGGCAAAATCATGGTGTATGCCAAGGAAGGCAAACCGATACCGCCCGGCTGGGCGGTCGATAAAGACGGCAACCAGACCACCGATGCCAAGGCCGCACTGACCGGCAGCCTCAACGCCATCGGCGGCGCGAAAGGGGCGGCGCTGGCGCTGATGGTCGAAGTGCTGTGCGTGGCGCTCACCGGCGCGGCGTTTAGTTTTGAAAACGATACCTACTTTGAACCGGGCAACAAGCCGCGCATTGGTCATGCCATACTGGTGATGGATCCCGGTGCGCTGGCGGGCAGCGAGTCGTATTTCTCGCGGCTCGAAGTGATGATTACAGAGATGCTGCGCGACGACGGCGTGCGCTTGCCCGGCGCACGGCGGCAGAAGTTAATGACTGCGGCGCAGGCACAGGGCGTGGTGGTCGCCGATACGCAGATGGCTGAATTGCTCTGGCTGGCAGGCATAAAAATACTTTAAAAACAAATACATTTGTTGTATCGCCATGCTTTAAGTGCAAAAGCGCATCAATGCCAACGCCGTCATTCCCGATTGCGCGGGAATGACGAGGATCATTTTTTTCATCCATCGTAACCAGGAGGAGCGCCATGAAATCCAAAACACTCGCGTTAACCGCACTGACCGGCGCATTGATGTTTGCCGGCGCATCAGGTTTTGCCCAAACCGTCAAAATCACCCCGCTCGGTTCACACGCGGGCGAATTGTGCGACCGCGACCGCGCGACAATTTTTGAAGACCCCACCGGCGTGCGCATTTTGTATGACGCGGGTCATTCCGTAACCGGCGGTGACGATCCGCGATTGGGCGACGTGCATATCGTGCTGCTGTCGCACGCGCATGGCGACCACATGGGTGACCGCAAACTGAAGGCGCTCGAAGCCGGCAGTTGCGAAAAGGTGGATACGATATCCGCCGTGCCGCATACCACCACCGCGGAAATCGCGGCGGCCAAGAATTCGGCGATCATGATGGTGTTGCCGATGGGCGCCTTCATCGCCAAAAAAATCGAGAACATCCGCGGCAAGCCCATCGGCAACTGTCCTGAAAAAGACGGCGCGCTCAACGTGCCGCTAGGCACGGCGTGCCAGGCCAATGCGCACTTGGGCGGCACGCGCATCTTGAAAGCGCCGGGCGCCACCGCGGGCGTCGAAATCACCCTCGTGGCCGCCTCGCACGACAGCACCGTGTCGCGCGAGCTGCTGACCGATCCGCAAAAAGCCGCGTTGGCCGTGGACAACACCAGCCTTTACCTCGGTCCGCCCAGTGGCTACGTCATCAAATTTACCAACGGCCTTACCGTCTATATGTCAGGCGACACGGGCATCCACACCGAGATGAAAAGCGTCGTCGCCGATTTTCACAAGGCCAACCTCGTGCTGCTGAATTATGGTTCGAGCGCCATCGCGGCGTATTCCGCGACCTATGCGATGAATGAACTCATCAAACCGGCGGCGGTGATCGTCTCCCACGTCAACGAAGCAGCGACGCAGGGCGGCAAGCTGCGGCCCAATTCACGCACCGCGGCCCTCATCAAAATGCAAAAGCGGCCCATGCATCTGGCGGTCAGCGGGCGCACGATGGAGTTTGATGGCAAGGCGAACTGCATGGCGGGGTGTAATTAGCGGCGCGTAAGGCGGGAAGCGCGGAACAGAACTCAATTCACCTTCGCCCCGGCCTCGCGCAGCACTTTTGAAAACCGTGCGGCTTCGGATTTGATGTACTCGGTAAACTGTTCCGGCGTGCTGCTGGTGGCTTCGACGCCGAGGTTGGCGTAGCGCTCCTTCAAATCCGGCAGCGCGTGCGCGCGCACCATCTCCGCATGCAGCTTGGCGATGATGGGTTGCGGCACGCCGCGCGGCGCGAACAGGCCCCACCAGTTCACCAGCGCGTAGCCCGGCAATCCGGATTCCGCCACGGTAGGCATGCCTTGCAGCAGGGGCGAACGCTGTGCACTGGTGACGGCCAGCGCGCGCAGCTTGCCGGTCTTGGTGAGCGGCAGCGCGATGGGCATATCGGAAAACAGCATCTGTACCTGGCCCGCCATCACATCGGTCAGGGCGAGCACCGTGCCTTTATACGAGATATGCACGATGTTGACACCGGTGCCCGATTTGAACAGTTCGCCGCCGACAAACGCCAGCGTGCCCGAACCGCCGGAGCCGAAATTCAATTTTCCCGGTGATGCTTTCGCGAGATCAATCAACTCTTTCACCGATTTCACCGGCAGCGACGGATTGACCACCAGCAACTGCGGCGCGCTGGCGATCAGGCTGATCGGCGTGAAATCCCGCAGTGTGTCGTAAGGCAGCTTGCTGAACAGACTGGGGTTGATGGCGAACTGCGCGAGGTTGCCGTGCATCAGCGTGTAGCCGTCGGGTGCCGCGCGCATGGCGATCTCGGTGCCGATGATGCCGCTGGCGCCGGGACGAAAATCCACCACGATCTGCTGGCCCCAGTGCTCGGTCATTTTCTGGCCGAGGATGCGCGCCAGGGTGTCCGAGGTGCCGCCAGGCGAGAACGGCACAATCATGCGGATGGGTTTTGATGGATATGTCTCGGCGGCGATGGCGCTTTGCATCACAAGCATCAGTGCCAGCGCTGTCGTTCCGGCGAAAGCTGGAACCCAGTTCTTTATTCTGCGCGACGCGCGATGAGCCTGGATGCCGCGCAGCGGGTGGGGAACTGGATTCTGGCGTACGCCAGAATGACGGGACTGGTGAGGCGCGACTGTCGGCATGAATTTCACCCTGTGTTTTGTTCATGGCATTATGCCTCACCATGAAAAAAACCATACAACCCGCCGCCGTCGCGGCATGCCTCGCGGCAACCGTTTTTTTATCAACCAGCGCTGTCTGTGCGCAAGCCTATCCCACCAAGGTGGTGCGCATCATCACCACCGCGCCCGGCAGCGGCACCGAGCTGGCGGCGCGTATCATCGCGCGCGGCCTGACCACGAGCCTGGGGCAGCAGGTGATCGTGGATAACCGCGGCATCATCGGCGTGGAGATCACCGCCAAGTCGCCGCCCGACGGCTACACCATTCTGCATTACACAAGTCCGGTGTGGCTGTTGCATTTCATGCAGGAGGTGCGCTGGGACGCGCAGCGCGATTTTTCGACCATTACGCTGGCCTCGCGCACGCCCAACATTATCGTCACGCATGCCTCGTTGCCGGTCACCAGCGTCAAGCAGTTGATCGAGCTCGCGCGGCTGCGTCCCGACGAAATCCATTACGCGGCAGGGACGCTGGGCGCCTCGGCGCATCTGTCGGCGGAGTTGTTCGCCTCCATGGCCGGCATCCGTCTGGTGCGCGTGTCGTACAAAGGCAGCGGCCCGGCGATCAACGATCTCCTGTCCGGCCAGGTACAACTGATGTTTCCCGCGGCAGGCTCGATCACCGCGCACGTCAAGTCGGGGCGGCTGCGTGCGCTGGCCGTGACCACCGCCGAGCCGACACCGCTGGCGCCAGGCTTGCCGACGGTGGCGCAGGCGGGATTGCCGGGCTATGAATCGATCTCGTTGTCCGGCTATTTCGCGCCGGCAAAAACGCCCGCGGCCATCATCCAGCGCCTGAATCAGGACATCGCGCGCGTGCTCAACGACGCGGAAAACAAACAGCGCAT
This sequence comes from Nitrosomonadales bacterium, assembly GCA_009885185.1. The sequence goes on from VFLF01000401.1 coordinate 6,059, forward strand.
GGCGGCGCTTGGCGTCGAACTCGCGGGCAGCACGCCCGAAGGCTTCGCGGATATGATCAAGTCGGAAACCGCGCGCATGAGCGGTGTGTTCAAGCAGATGCGGCAGGAGAAGTGAGGGCATGGCCTCCGGCCATCGAACGCCGCCAGCTATGCCGGTGTCAGCCCGGCCTTGCGCATCACCGCCAACGCACGCGGCGCGCGCAGTGCCTTTATCAACGCCCGCGCCGCATCATGCTGTTGCGTGCCCGCCCCGATGCCCACCGCAAATAAACTATTAAGCTGCACCGCCTCTGGCAGCGGCCCGATCACGTCTATGCCTTTCACCGCCAGCAGCTCGCTGATCTGTTGAAAGCCCAGCTCGACGTCGCCGTTCACCACCCGCTCGCCGACAAGGCCGCTGGCGTTAATGATGGCCTTGGCATTTACCATATTTGCGATGCCGAGTTGCGCGATGACTTTGGCCATGTGGATGCCGCTTTGGCCGACCTTGGAGTAAGACAGTGATTTTGCCGAGAGCAACGTGCGTTTCAACGCATCCACCGTGCTGATGTCGGGGCGCGGCGCGCCGGCGCGCACACAAGCGCCGATGCCGGCGGTGGCGAGATCGGTGCGCGTGCCTTGAAGAATTTTGCCTTCGCCAATGAGCGTATCGATGGCGCCAGCAGTTCCGACAATCACATCCGCGATCCCGCCTGCGCGCACCACCTCCAGCATGTGATTGGTGGCGGCGAAATCCACCGTGGTGGTGACCGCATTCTCGCGATCAAACGCGGGCCGGCAGTCGAGCAACACCGTGCGCAGTGCGTTGCTGCCAAACACCTTGAATGCGCTGCTCATTGCCACTGCCGAATAATTATATAAGTATTTGTTTTAAAATAATTATTTAATACTTTACTTCATCCGCCGCACGGCTTTCAGCCGCTGCGTGTTGTCACCCGCCAAGTGCGTCCAGATGATGCCGTCGCGCACCAGCTTTTGCGTCATCGCATCCATCATGCCGCCGTGGACACCATGCACCTCCATGTTGAGCTTGGTCACGCGTTGCAGCACGTCCGACGCATAGGCCATCACCAGCACCGGGCTTAACGAGCCATGCACCTTGGTGTCCATGTCCCACGCGGTGCGCATCACGTACGAGCGTAGCGTTTCGGTGAGCATGTGCATTTCGTGGATGTTCAGTTGCACCAGTTGGTGATCCCACAGCGGTTTGCCCGCGCGTTTTTCTTTTTTGGCGAACTGCATGGCGTATTCGCACGCCGCGTCGCAGATGCCCAGCGCGTTGGCGGCGAGCTCGAAATCGCTGAATTCGGCGGCGACACCGCTGCGCACTTTTTGGCCTTTGTGCGGCTCGCCCACCACGTTGGCGTGCGGTACGCGCGCGTTTTCAAAAATGAGTTCGGCGTTTTGATAAAAGCGCCAGCCCGCCTTGTTGAACACCTTGCCGATGCGAAAGCCCGGCGTGCCCAGCGGCACCATGAACACCGTGGTGCCTTCGCGCGCCAGCACGCTGGTGTCCGAGCGCGTATTCACGAAAAACAGTTTGCCCACCGAGCCGTTGGCGATGAAGGTTTTTTCGCCGTTGAGTATCCAGTCGTCGCCTTCGCGTCGTGAGGTCAGATGAAAGCCCGACTTCACCTCATCCGGCGGATAACGGTTATCCGAACCGGAGTTGGGTTCGGTGCTGGCCGAGCCGATGACATAGGTGTCGTCGGCAATAAACGGCTTGAGAAAACGATCTTTCTGATCCTTGGTGCAAAACTCCGCGATCAGGTGACTCCACTTCCAGTTTTGGCTGAAGGCTTTGGACATCGCGCTGTCGCCCTTGGCGAGCTCCGCCATCACGATGGCTTGCGTGACGAAATCCGCACCAATGCCGCCCAAATCCTTCGGCACCGTAAACGTGCGAAAGCCCAGTTTGGAGCCGGCCTTGATGATCTCCCAATCCCACGGTTCGCGACCGCCTTCGATCTGATCGCGTTTTAACGAGGCGGGCAGCAGCACCTCTTTGGCGAAATGGCGCGCTTCGTTTTGCCAGCGGGATTGTTCTTCGTTGAGTGCGAAATCCATGAGCGTTTCCTTGAAAATGTGCCGTGAAGTCTAGCAAAGTACGTGCGTCAGCAACGGGTTCAGTCCGTGACTTGGACAGGCTTTTTCGCCGCCGCGGATTGAATGGCAGCCTCCAGCACCGCCACGCCGTGCAGCACGTCGGCAGTTGAAATCGGGTAGGCCGCGCCCTCGTTGATGCGGCGCGCGAATTCCGTCAGCGATTTGCCGACGTAATTAAACCCCGGTGCCTCGATGACCTCCGGCTCAGGGATGCGCGCCAGATGGCTGGCGTTGCCCTCGACGATGGGGATAAAGCGCAAGGTATCCATCTGCGGCTTTAATATCTCGGCAAAACCCCGGGTGCCGTAGACCGCAAAACGGTGATTGCGCGCCGCCGCCACCGACACATAAATCAGCCCGGTCACGCCCGATGCAAATTGCAGCATCAAATGCGTGGTGTCGTCCCCATGCGGCCCGCCGCGATTGGCCGCCACGCAATACACCTCGCGCACGCGTCCTGCCATGTGCATCATTGCATCCACCAAATGCACGCCGATCGACACCATCGCCCCGGCGGGTTCCTCGGCGGCGAGCGTGCGCCACGAGGTTTTCGGGCGATGAAAGCCGGTGGCGGCGGTGAGCTCCGCGTTCATCGTGCCGATGGTGCCGAGCCTGCCCTTGCGCACGCGGCGCGTGAGCTCGATCATGTTCGGGTGAAAGCGGCGATTCAATCCGACCGCCAGCGTGACCTTGGCGCGTTCCACCGCATCGACGGCGGCGCGCGCGCTGGCGAGAGTCAGCGTGAAGGGTTTCTCCACATAGACATGCTTGCCCGCGTTTGCCGCCTGCGTGATCTGCGCTTCGTGCAGCGAGTTGGGCGTGGCCAGCACCACCGCGTCGATGTGCTTGTCCGCGAGCACCGCGCCGTAGTCCGCGGTGAGTGTGATG
>VFLF01000097.1 GCA_009885185.1 Nitrosomonadales bacterium
CCCGGCGGATTCGGCGCGAGCGTGGATTTAGCCATCGACTCCGGGCGGCCTTGTTGCCATGAGGGGGGCGGCGGCGGCGCGATGGGCTTTTGCTCGGGCTGCACTTGCGGCGCGGGGGCGGCTTGAACCACCGACTCGGCAGGCTGCTGCGCGATGGCGCCGGGTGCCGCGACGATCAACGAAAAAACAAAACCGCGTGCAAGACACGCCGTGAACGAATGACTCAAGATGGGCTCCTGCGAATTAAGTGAAAAGTTTTAGTGGCACAGCGGAAGAATGTCGACCAACGCGCTTGGGGCGCGCCACATTATGCCGCAAATTCGATAGCCAATGAATTGCTAATTATTGTTTAAAAACAATAATTTACACAACAACGACATTTACTCCGCGCGCAACCCCGCCGCCGCGACCACCGTCTGCCAGCGTTGCAGATCACGCTCGATCAGCGCAGCAAACTCCTCGCGCGTGGTAGCGCGCGCTTCGCCGCCCTGATGGCCGAAACGCTCGCGCACATCGGCGCCGCCGACAATTTGCACGATCTCGCTGTTCAGGCGCGCGGTAATCGCCGACGGCGTGCCGGCAGGTGCGAGCATGCCGTACCAGGTCGAGGTCACGTAATCCGGCAAGCCCTGTTCGGCGATGGGCCGCACCTCGGGCAGCACCGCCACGCGCGTGCGGCTGGTGACGCCCAGCGCCTTCAGCTTGCCGCTTTTCACCAACGGCACGGCATTGGTGGTACCCGACATCACCACGTCAATCTGCCCGCCCACCAGATCGATCATCGCCAGCGACACGCCCTTATAGGGCACATGGGTGATATCGATCTTGGCCTGATGCTTGAATAATTCCGTCACCAGATTGATGACCCCGCCCACGCCCGACGAACCGTAGCGCAGCTTGCCCGGATGCGCGCGGGCATACGTGATCAACTCCTGCACCGAATTGGCCGGCACCGACGGATGCACCGCCAGCACCGCCGGCTGCTCGAACACCAGCGTGAGCGGCGCAAAACTGCGCCGCGCATCGTACGGCGATTTGCGATTGACCGCAGCATTCATGGTGAGCGCGGTGGAGGCGATCAAAAGCGTATAACCGTCGGCGGCGGATTTGGCGACCAACTCAATCCCTACGGCGGAGCCGCCGCCTTCGCGATTGAAAATCACCACGTTCTGCCCAAGGCGCTGCCCCAGCCGTTCACCGATCACGCGCGCCACGATGTCCGCCACGCCGGCGGGTGCGAACGGCACCACCAGACGTATCGGTTTGGTGGGGTAGTTTTGTGCAACGGCCGCCGTGGAAAGACACAGCAGCGGCGCGCACAATAAAGCGATTTTCAGTCTTTGCTTCATAGGACTATCCCGCACGTCACGGCCTCCCGCGCTCTTTGCCTCATGTGAAAAACCATCCTCGTCATTCCCGCGAAAGCGGGAATCCATGCGTAGCGCCATAGGGTGACATGTTATGGATTCCCGCCTTCGCGGGAATGACGGCTTGGAGTTTGATGACTTCACATCAAAGCCGGATGATCGCTGTTTTTTATTCATGATTCCGTCTCGGGCCGGAACACCGGCAACGTCGTTTCATCGTCCTGTTTCTCAAAGGCAACCGTCACGCGCAGACCTATGTGCACAGCTTCCGGCGACACATGCGTCAGCCGCGTCATCAAATGCGGCCCTTCATCCAGCGCCACCACCGCCACCACGTACGGCAAGAGTTCCTCGAAGCCCTTGCTCGGCGCGCGATGCACCACGGTGAAACTGTAAACCTCGCCGGCGCCGCTGACAGCCTGCCATGTGAGTTGCGTTGAGCCGCAATGCGGGCAGACGGCGCGGGGATAAAAATGAAACTTCGCGCACGCTTCGCAATGCGGTAATTTTAATTCGCCCTGATGCGCGGCCTGCCAGTAGGGCGCGGTGAGCGGATTGGGTGACGGCAGCGGTCTATGCGTAATCATATGTAACTATTTGTTTTAAACACTTTTTTTATAAACCCAATATCAGCGTGCAATGTATCGCGATGGTGCCGCCGTTGCCATGCACCAGCGCGAGTTTCGCGTCCTTCACCTGCCTCGCGCCGGCCTGCCCGCGCACCTGGCGCACACCTTCGAGCACATGAAACAAACCGCCGCCAAGTCCCGGATGACAAGCCGACAATAAACCGCCGTGCGTGGTCACCGGCAATTCGCCGCCGATTGCGATGCGCCCGTTTTGCACGAACGCACCACCTTCACCTTTTTTGCAAAAGCCCAGATCCTCCAGTTCGATGATAACGGTGATGGTGAAGCAGTCGTACAGCTCCGCCACGTCGATATCGGCCGGCGTCACGCCCGCCATCGCAAACGCTTTTTTGCCCGACTCCACCGCCCCGCTCACCGGCAGGTTCATCGCTTCACCCACGTAGCTGTGGCGCAAACCGTAGCCCTGCCCCAGCACGCGCACCGGCTTTTGTTTCAGATCGCGCGCGCGGTCGGCGCTGGTGACTATCACCGCCGCCGCACCATCCGACACCAGCGCGCAGTCGTATCGTTTCAGCGGCGAGGTAATCATCGGCGAATCCAGCACATCCCGCACCGTGATCGGCTTCACCATGTGCGCGTTGGGATTGAGCAGCGCATGCCCGCGTATCGTTACCGCCACTTCCGCCAATTGCTCGGCGGTGGTACCGAATTCATGCATGTGCCGCTGCGCGATCAGCGCATAGTTGGAGGCCACCAGCGGCCCATACGGCGTCTCAAACTGCGCATGCGCCGCGCCCGATTCGGCCATGGTCTGCACCGCGGAGGCGCGGGTTTTGTTGGAGAGCAGATTTTGCCCGGCCACGCACAGCACTGTTGCGCACTGGCCGGTGGCTATCGCCATTGACGCGTGGTGGACCATCGCCGCACCCGATGCGCCCGCGAGATCGAGCGTAGACAAATATGCGGGCTGCACGCTCAGAAAATTCGCCACCACGCCGCACGGCATGTTCCACGGCTCCACGCGCACTGGCGTGGTAATCAGGCCGTCGATATCCGCCAGCGTGAGGCCCGCATCATCCAGCGCCGCGCGCGCCGCATCGCTTTGCAGTTGCAGCGCGCTGCGATCGGGCACTTTGCCGCAGCGGCTTTCACCGATGCCGACGATGCGGGTATCCGTAATATGCATTACGGCACGCGCTTCAATACATCGCGCGCAATCAACATGCGCTGAATCTCCGACGAGCCCTCGCCGATGCGATAGTGGCGCACATCGCGGTACATGCGCTCAATCGGATAGCCCTGCACAATCCCCATGCCGCCATGTATCTGCACCGCGCGATCCGCCACGCGGCCTACCATCTCGGAGCAATACAGTTTGCACACGCTGGGCGCCGTGCCGACGGCCTTGCCGTCGTCGATTTGCGCGAGCGTCTGATAAACCATCGCGCGCGCGGCGGCGAGATCCACTTCGCTATCCGCCAGCATCCATTGAATCGCCTGACGCTCCGCCAGCGGCTTGCCGAAGGTGACGCGCGTTTTCGCATACGCAGCCGACATTTCGAGCAAACGATCCGCCGTACCGATGCAAGAGCACGACACCGCCATGCGGCCATCGCGCAGCGATTCCTTTGCCAGATCAAAACCTTGCCCCGGCTGGCCCAGCACGGCGCTGTCGGGCACCTTGCAGTTGTCGAATTCAATCTCGGCGAGCTTGATCACATCCGAACCCATGGTGGTATCGACGCGCGTGATGTTAAAACCCGGCGTGCCCTTATCGACGAGAAATGCGGTCACGCCGCCGCGCGTGCGCTTCACCGAATCGGTAATCGCGATCACGGTGAGAAAATCCGCCTCGTGCGCGCCGTTGATGTAATGCTTGCGGCCGTTGATAACCCAGCCACCCTCGGTTTTATCCGCGCGCGTGGTCATCGCTGAGTTGTCCGATCCGCCCGCCGGCTCCGTCAGCGCGAAAGCGGTGCGCATGGCGCCGCTCATCAAGCCGGTCAGATATTTGCCACGCTGCGCCGGCGTACCGTGACGCGCAATTGCAATCGGCGTCAATCCTCCGCCGCCGCTTGCCAGCAAGCCGAAGACGCGATGCGAGCGGCTGAACTCTTCGAGCATCAGCCCATACGGAAACAGACCCATGCCCGCGCCGCCCACTTCCACCGGCAGCCGCATCGACAAATAGCCGTGTTTGCCCATCAACGGCAGTAACTGCGGCGGCAATTCGCCGGTTTTATCGATGGCATTTTCCAGCGGCTCCAACTCGGCCTTGACGAACTTCTTCAGCGCATCGCGCATCTGCGTCAATTCCGGCGTCAGTTCAAAATTCATCTCAGTTTTCTCCCGCTGCGCGATACGTCACCATCGCTTGTTCGGCTTGCTCCAGCGCGGCGCGCATCGGCTTTCGCATCCACGCTTTGCTCGAGGCAAACGCGCGCGGATTTTTCGCCATCAGCTCGCGCGCGAGTTTTTCCGCCTGCGCCGCTACGTCCGACCGCGGCACGGCGGCTCGTATCAAACCCTGCCGCACGCCGTCCGCCGCGGACAAATGTCGCGCGCTTTGCACCAAGTCATACGCCAGCGCGCCGCCGATCAACGGTTGCAGTATCGCCAGCCCGGCCAGCGGCGGCGTGCCGAGGTCAATTTCCGGCAGGGCAAACGTAGCGGTTTCCGATGCCACGATCACATCGGCCAGCGCCGCGATCATGAAGCCGCCGCCGCTCGCCACCCCATTCACCGCGGCCACCACCGGCTTGGCAAAATCCACCAGTTCCATCAACACCGAGAAAAACGCCGTGGATCGCGCCTGACGGAATTCGTCCGCCGGCCGTTCAGATTGCTGCCGCACATCCACGCCGCCAGAAAACACCCGCTCGCCCGCGCCCGTAATCAGCACGCCGCGCACCGTGGCTTCATGGCGCGCGTCGCGCAACGCGCGCGCCAACCCGCGTGTCATCTCGATGGTCATCGCATTGGCCTTGGACGCACGGTTGAGCGTGATCCACAGTAGGCCTTCGCGGTTCTGCGTCAGCAGATCCTGCACCGCTTCGTTCACCATTATTGAGTCTTTGCGCCGGCAGCGCGCTGAGCTTGCTTCGCCGTGACCTGTATCGACGAAAAAGCCGGCCTGCCGAACTCGCGTTCGAGTTCACCGAGAATTTCAACCGTGGGCAATTGCGAGCAGCCGATAAACAGCGCCTCGCAGTCGTCGCGCATGGTCTCGCGCGCGAGCTTGGCCACCTGATGCGCCTCGATACGGCCCAGCTCATCGGTGGTCTGCGCGTAAAAACTGTTGAAGCTTTTTACCGAGATGCCGCCGTCCGCGAGAAAGGCTTTGAGTTGCACATTCACCGGCTCCAGATACGGCGTCACCAGCGCGATGTGCTTCACCCCCGCCTCCTGCAACGCCAGCACCATCGAGCGCGCGGTGGTCACCACGTTCTTGCCGGTGACAGTCGCCAGATCGGCCTGCAATGCCGCATCGCCCGCCGGGCCGGAAATAAACCCCGCTGCCGTGCAGCCATACGCCACCGCATCGATCTGCGAATCATGAAAAGCCTCTGCCAGCTTCAGCGCCGCCGCGCGGTATTCGGGCAGCGATTCCTTGGTCAGCAATCCCTTGCCGCGCGGAATCTTCACCGTCTTGCAGGTGGAGCCCGCAGGCAACCACGCCAGCAGTTCGCGTTCCATGGTGGTGTTGTTGATCGGCACCATCAGGCCGACATGCAGCGATTCGTTCATGCGTGTTGCTCCGGTAGGGATGCGTATTTCATCTGGCTATCCTACCGCGAAACACTTAACGGGTACACGCAATGCAGCGAACAATACTCGGCGTAGCGGCCATTCTGCTGACGACACTTATCGAGTCCGCCAGCGCGCGACCTGCTTCGACAAACTCAGGACAGGCTTGGCTGCAACGCCCGGTACGCATTGTGGTCGGCTTTCCGCTCGGCGGCGGCATCGACGTGGCGGCGCGCCTGTGGGGCGTAACACTCAGCGAAAGCCTGGGTCAGCAAATCGTCGTGGATAACCGCTCCAGCACCAACGATATACTCGCAACAGAGATCGTCGCCAAAGCGTTCGGAGCGTTCATGAAAGCCGAATCTTTGAAATGGGCGGGCGTCATCAAGCAGGCGAATATCAGGGCGGATTGATCGTCAATCGGTTCAATCGGGTTTGACCCCGGCGCGCTTCACGACATCGGCCCACTTCACGGTGTCTTTCTTGATTTGGGCGGCGAATTGTTCGGGTGTGCCGCCCATGAGATCACTGCCAAATACGGCGTATTTCTCTTTCACATGCGGCAATGCCATCGCAAGGTTAACCTCCTTGTTCAGTCGCGTCACGATCGGTTGCGGCGTACCCGACGGCACTACGATGCCGCCCCACGAAACGGATTCAAAACCGGGCACGCCCGCTTCCGCGATCGTCGGCAAATCCTGAAACGCCGCCACGCGCCTGCTGCTGGTGACCGCGACGCCTTGAAGTTTGCCCGACCTGACGTGCTGGCCAATGGAACCGATGTTTTCAAACATCAGGTGTACGCGCCCAGCTATTACATCGGTAAGTGCCACCGTGGCCGCCTTGAACGGCACATGCACCATCTGGATGCCAGTCATGAGTTTAAACAGCTCGCCAGTCAAGTGCTGGCTTGCACCACTGCCGGTAGACGCATACAGGAGCTTGTCGGGATTCGCCCTTGCGTAGTCAATCAGCCCTTTCACCGAGGTCACGGGCAATGACTTTGCCGTTGCCAGCAAATTGGGAGTGGCGGCGATCTGCACCACCGCCCGCAATTCACGGTCCGGATCGTAGGGCAAAGCCTGCACGCTGCGCTGAATTGCAATGGGGCCGATGGTGCCGTAGCCCATGGTGTAGCCATCGGGCGAAGCCTTCGCCATCAGTGTTGTACCAAGTACCGATCCCGCGCCGGGACGGTTATCCACCACGACCTGTTGTCCAAGTTGCTTGATCAGCTCGGCCGCGAATATGCGAGCCGTGGTGTCTGGAGTACCGCCGGGCGCGGAAGAAACAATAAAGCGTATCGGGCGATCCGGATATGCGGCCAAGGCAACCGCGGCAAAACCGTATGCCAATAAACCCAACGCAACGATCCCAATACGCATCACCGCCTCCTGTGCGAATACCCTGCCTTTCACACAGCTACTTTACTACTGCGGCTGCAACCCCGCTACTTTTGCTGCTTTTGACCAGCGTTCGTTATCGCAGGAACGCTTATCTTTCGCCGGCGGCGCGCAAGTTCATTGAAATTCTCGAAGTGGAGGCGGCGAAACTGCGTAGCAGATAGCCACGCTACTCCGCCTTGATACCCGCCTCCTTAATCACCTGCGCCCACTTCACGCCTTCGGTCTTGATAAAGCTGGCAAGCTCCTGCGACGTACCGGGCGCGGCTTCCGCTCCCTGTGCGAGAAATGCCGCTTGGGATTCGGGCGAGCGCAGGATTTCTCCCATTTCGCGATTGAGGCGAGCGATAAGAGCCGGCGGTGTACGAGCCGGTGCAAATACCGCCGACCACAAGACCATGTCGAATCCGGCGACACCCTGTTCGGCGACCGTGGGGATGTCCGGTGCACCGGAGAAACGCTTGCCGGACGAAACTGCGTAGGCCCTCACCTTGCCCGTTGCCACCAGCGGCAGTGCCACGGGGCCGGCGAGAAAGGAAACATCCGACTCGCGCGATAACACAGCCGTCAGCGACTCCGGTGCGCGCTTGTAAGGTACGTGGAGCATTTCCACACCGGCGGCCCGCAGAAAAAGCTTCATCGTCAGGTTACCGGCGCTTCGCGCGGACTGGGTCGCATACTTCAATTCGCTAGGCCGCTTTTTGGCGTAGTCCACCAGTTCTTTCAGCGATGCCGCCGGGAGAGCCGGGCTGGACACCAGCACAAGAGGCGCCCGCATGACCATTGTGATGGGCGCAAAATCCGTGTTGGGATCGTACGCGAGGTTCTTGAAGAGGCTGGGTGTCGACACATGGGTGGCAAATTCACCCATGCACCAGGTGTATCCATCGGGCGCGGCCTTGGGGGTGATTTCCGCGCCTACATGAGCGAGACCACCGCGATTTTCAATGACGACAGACTTTCCCCACTTCTCACTCAGGCGCTGCCCAAGATATCGCGCCGACAGATCCACGGCGTTGCCCGCGCCGCCGGCGAGCACGCGGATCGGTTTGACCGGGTATTGCTGTGCCCCTGCCGGCGCATTAATCGCCAACAAAACGATAACTGCCGCAACGCCTGAAATTTGGGCCATGACAACCTCCCTTGCAAGGTAGTTGAATGACTGCGGGAACAAGATTGACACCTTAGGGCTGAATCCGCAATCATCCGTTTTTCATGGTTTCTTAACTTTCGGTTAAAGACATGGGACTGCGCGACATACGTTACTTTGCCGTGGTAGCCGAACACCTGAACCTGAGCCGCGCGGCGGAGGCGCTGAACTTCAGCGTGCCTGCGCTGAGCAAGAGCCTGCGGCGGCTGGAAGACTCCGTGGGCGCAAAGCTCGTTCAACGCTCGCAAAAGGGCGTGACCTTAACCACGGTGGGCAGCGCGCTGTTGCACCGCATCGGCCCGTTACAGGGCGTTCTGCACGATGTGCGGCAGGAAGCCGCAAACCTTGCGCAAGGCTGCGCAGGGCACATAGATATCGGCGTGTCGTCCGGAGCGGCGGAAAATCTGGCTGCTGATGCGTGTGCCACGCTTGCCAATGAATCGACGGAGATCACCTTCCAAGTCTGGGTGCATGCCACCAAACTATTGGGCAACTTGCTGCGCAAGGGAGAGATCGATTTCTATGTGGCGAGCCTTCAGACGTTCTCACCCAGCGAGTTTGCCCGCGAGAGCCTGTTCGACGATCAGTTCATCGTTTTCACCTCGTCGCGCCACCGGCTGGCGGGACGCAAGCGGGTTACGCTGAACGATCTTGCGAACGAGAGATGGGCACTCACAGATAATTCGTGGAGCATGCAATGGCAACAACTTTGCCGCGAAATGGAAAATCACGGACTACCCACGCCACGCCTAGCCATGAACACCAATTCGCAGGCGGTGCGCATGCACGCTGTTGCCTACGCGGGATTTCTCGGCTTGAGCTCCAGGCGTTTCATGCAGCAGGAAGCACGCAAGTACAGCTTGGTAGAACTACCGGTCAAGGAAATAACCCACGTGCGCCATATGTCGGTCATCTACCGCAAGGACGGCTACCTC
>VFLF01000276.1 GCA_009885185.1 Nitrosomonadales bacterium
CCATCCTTGCCTCACCGTACCGCATAACGGGAGGCCCACACATAAAGCCCATAAGGAGATTCATGCATGCGACATTATGAAATCGTTTTTATCGTCCATCCGGATCAGAGTGAACAGGTCCCGGGCATGGTCGATCGCTATCGCCAGTTGATTACCGGGCGCGGCGGAAAAATCCATCGCCATGAGGACTGGGGCCGTCGCCAGATGACTTTTCCCATGCAAAAGATGCACAAGGCGCACTACGTGCTGCTGAACATCGAGTGCGACAACGAAACCCTGGTCGAGATGGAACACGCTTTCAAGTTCAACGACGCGGTGCTGCGCCATCTGACGGTGTTGATGAGCGAAGCCGTCACTGCGCCGTCGCCGATGATGCGTGAAGAGCGTCCGCGTCCGGCCGACGAGGCGCCGCGGCTCGCGCCGGCCGAGCAACCCGCGCAAGCAGCGCAGCCAGCGGCGTAACAGCAACGTTTTTGCAAGCCAATACGGTCACGTTGTCGGGAACAGTTGCCACGATAGAGCCATTACGCCACACGCCCGCCGGGCTGCATCTGGTGCGACTCCAGTTGAAGCACGGCTCGACGCAAATCGAAGCCGGTATCAGCCGGCAGGTCGAATGCGAAGTGGGCTGTGTGGGTATCGGCGAGATTGCCTCCGCGCTGTCGAAGTATCACGGCGGCGAGGCGATCCAGGTAACCGGGTTTCTCGCCAGAAAAGTCCGCATGGGCACGCAACTGACGCTGCATGTCACTCACGTTGATTAGCGAACAGACGATTCATTCTTTTACGAATAAACGAATACACGACTTAAAGGATACCGATCATGGCCATGGGAAAAGGCAGGTTTGGCAAGAACAAGGGCAAGTTGAATGACAAGAACAAGAAGCGCGGCAATGCGTTGTTTCGCCGCCGCAAGTTCTGCCGCTTTACCGCGGAGAAAATCAAGGAGATCGATTACAAGGATATCGCTCTTCTCAAGGATTTCATCAATGAAAACGGCAAGCTGATTCCGGCGCGCATTACCGGCACCAAGGCAAAATTTCAGCGCCAGTTGTCAGTGGCGGTGAAGCGCGCGCGCTTTCTCGGCCTGCTGCCTTACACCGACCTGCACTAAGGCGCACTGGAGAATAATCATGCAAATCATACTACTCGAAAAAATCGTCAACCTCGGCCAGCTCGGCGATGTGGTCAAGGTGAAAGACGGCTTCGCGCGCAATTTTCTGATTCCGCACGGCAAGGCCAAGCGTGCCACGCCGGTGAATCTGGCGGAGTTTGAAAAACGCCGCGCCGATCTGGAAAAAGCGCAAAACGAAGCGTTGGCGCAGGCACAGGCCGTCGGCGGCAAGCTCGACGGGCTGATGGTGCAGATCACGCAGAAAGCCGGCGTTGACGGCAAACTGTTTGGCTCCGTCACCAACAGCGACATCTCCGACGCGCTGAAAAAGCAAGGTTACGACGTGGCCAAGGCGGCGATCCGCATGCCGGCGGGCCCGATCAAATCGATCGGCGACACCACGCTCAAGATCGCGCTGCACGCCGATGTGGTGGTGGGCATTACCGTTTCGGTATTGGGCGAGGCCGCGTAGTCTTACTAATGCGTTAATTCAAAACAGTTTTCTCGCATGAAAAAAAAGGGCTGGCGACAGCCCTTTTTTTTATGTAGATTGATCTCCCGCTTGCCATGCGGAAATTTCCCTTCCACAATAAATAGTTAATAAAAACAAATACTTATGTGCGCAATGCAGGTGGTCAGTAGTTTGCCCAGGGATCAACAGCTCGATGCGTTGCGCCTGCCGCCGCAGTCGATCGAGGCCGAACAATCCGTGCTCGGCGGTTTGCTGCTCGACAACACCGCGTGGGATCGCATTTCCGACCTCATCAGCGAGAACGAGTTTTACCGCTCTGATCACCGGCTGATTTTTCAGCACATCATCCTGCTGATTGAAAACGGCAAGCCGGCCGATGTGCTGACGGTTGCCGAGAGTCTCGAACGCAGCGCCAAGCTCGAGGAGGCGGGCGGACAGCCGTATCTGGGCTCGCTGGCGCTCAACACGCCCAGCGCCGCCAACATCCGCCGCTATGCCGAGATTGTGCGCGAGCGCGCCATCATGCGCCAACTGGCCACGGCAGGAACCTCGATTGCCGATGCCGCCTACAACCCAGAGGGGCGCGACGCCGCGGCCATGATTGATGAGGCCGAGGCCAAGATTTTCCAGATTGCCGAGGTGGGCGCCAAGGCCAAGCAGGGCTTCGTGAAAATCGACCCGCTGCTGACCGAGACGGTCGAGCGCATCGACATGCTCTACAGCCGCGAAAACAAGGACGACGTGATCGGCCTTGCCACCGGCTACGTCGATCTGGACCGCATGACCTCCGGCCTGCAGCCGGGCGAACTCATCATCATCGCCGCGCGCCCGTCGATGGGCAAGACCGCGCTGGCGATGAACATCGTCGAACACGTGACGCTGAACCTGAAAAAAACCGCCGCCGTGTTCAGCATGGAAATGTCGGGCACGCAGCTCGCGCTGCGCATGATCGGCTCCGTCGGGCGTGTCGATCAACACAAGCTGCGCTCCGGCACGTTCGAGGAAAGCGAGTGGCCCAAACTGGTCGATGCGGTCGGTAAGCTGAACGATTCGCACATTCACATCGACGATACGGCGGGTCTCAATACGCTGGAAGTGCGCACGCGCGCGCGGCGTCTGCACCGCGAGACCGGTGGCCTGAATCTGATCGTGGTGGACTACCTGCAACTGATGAGCGGTTCTTCGTCGGGGCGCGAAGAAAACCGCGCCACCGAAGTGGCGGAAATCTCGCGCGGGCTGAAAAGTCTGGCCAAGGAACTCAAGGTGCCGGTGATCGCGCTGTCACAGTTGAACCGCAGCGTCGAATCACGCGTGGACAAGCGTCCGATGATGTCCGACCTGCGCGAATCCGGCGCCATCGAGCAGGACGCGGACTTGATCATGTTCATCTACCGCGACGAGGTGTACAACCCCACCAACGAGGCCAGCAAAGGCAAGGCGGAAATCATCGTCGCCAAGCAGCGTAACGGCCCCACCGGCCCGGTCACGCTGACCTTCATTGGGCGGCATACGCGGTTTGAGAACTTTGCGGGCGGCGATCAGTACTGACGATTCAAAGTCAAAATCTTTTGCCACAGATTCCACGGATTTACACAGATAACTTCAACCACGGAAAAATCTGCGCCCATCCGTGAAATCTGTGGCGAAAATATGTTGAGTCTTTAAACTGAAGTTCCCCCGCCCGAAAGTGCGTTTTGTGATGAATTTCACGAGGAGAAACGCAGCAAAAGAGGCATAAATCCGGCTACAAAATGTAGCCATGTAC
>VFLF01000638.1 GCA_009885185.1 Nitrosomonadales bacterium
AGGGCACAATGCGCAGCATCTTAGTATAAGCGGCCTGCCCCCGCAAACCGGAACCTCTTCCAACGGGGTATGCATCTGAACGGGTAACAGGTATCGATCATGATGCAAGGCATGCGCGGGGTCAGGGGATGCGTCGGGGTCTACCATGGAATTTGTGGATGACACCGCCGGCCAGCCCCACAAATGGGGTGCTATGATAAGCGCGGGTTGCGGTAGCGACATCCAGACGCCGATCTTTGCCGCCGACATACCTACCGAACTCAACTCGGACTGAACCCATGATTCTTCTCGCACGTATCATTTGCTTTCTACTCGCAGCCGCTTGCGTAAGTGGTGCGGCGCTGGCGCAGAAGTACCCCGCCAAGACTGTGCGCATCATCGTTCCCCAGCTCCCCGGCGACTCCTGCGACACCCTCGCCCGCTTGCTGGGTCACAAGATGGGGGAACGTCTCGGCCAGCAGTTCGTCGTCGATAATCGGCCCGGCGCGAGCGGCACGATCGGCCTGGCGATGACCGCGCAGGCGCCCGCCGACGGCTACACGATCGCCTGCGGGCAGGGTGGCAACATGTCGGTGATACCGCACACCATGAAGCAGGTTCCGTACAACGCATTGAAAGACTTTACCCCGGTCGCTCTGGTCGCAACCAATTACCTGGCCCTGGTTGTGCACCCGAGCACGCCGTTCAGGAACGTCGGCCAGTTCATCAAATATTTGAAGGCCAACCCAGGCAAGGTGACTTTCGCCTCGAACGGCGAGGGCGCTTTCCTGCACATGGCGACCGAGATGTTCCGCTCCAGCGTCGGCTTCGAGTACCTGCATATCCCTTTCAAGGGAGTGCCGCAGATGGGCGCGGAACTGATGAGTGGCAGAGTGGATGCCGGCTTCGCCTCCTTCACGGGCATGTACCCGTTTATCACCTCCGGCAGGGTGCGGCTGCTGGGGATCGCGAAAGAAAAGCGCGCGCCCAACTATCCCGATTTTCCAACCATCGCGGAAACGCTTCCCGGATTCTCCTCTGGCGGCTGGTTCGGATTCGTCGCGCCGGCAGGCATGGCGAAGGACATCGTAGCGACCCTCAACCGGGAAGCGAACGCAGCCATGAAACTACCGGACATACAAAAGAAGCTCGAAGTGCTAGGGCTTGACCTGTGGACCGAGTCGCCGGAGTATTTTGGCGCTCTGATGAAAAGCGAATACGACAAGTACGGCAAAGTGGCGCGCGACATCGGACTGGCGCCCAAATAGCAAAAGAGGTGCGGGGGCATGGATTCAAGCCACCTTATTGCATAAACCCCGATGCATCTCGGCCCCATCCACCGGTCAATTGAGCCTGATTCGCAGGCCGCACAGCGCAGCCCGCAGCCGTCGGGGGAACCGTCGGGGTCAGGCCTCAATACCGTTCGTTTAAGCGCTTTTCCTGAAACTTGGAGGGGCTTCGACAGGCTCAGGCCGAACGGAATTGCAGGTTAAACGAACAGCATTGAGGCCCTATCTACTTTCTTGGTATTTTTATATTGTTGCGTTTTGACCGCCAAGCGCATTCGGCGCTTGCGCGGTGCGTGATAATGCGGCGCTGCACACATCCGGGATTTTCCATGAAGAATTTTATTGCAACATCCTGCGCGGCATTTGCCGCGATTTCAATGTCAACCTCGCTCGCGCAGACCTATCCATCGAAGACAATACGCATGGTCGTACACTTTCCGCCCGGCGGGCCGACCGATCTGGTGGCGCGCATGGTGGCGCAAGAGCTCGGCAAGACATGGGGCCAGCAAGTGTTGATCGATAACCGTCCCGGCGCCGGTGGCATTGTCGGCGTGGAGATGATCGTGCGTGCGCAGCCCGACGGCTACAACCTGCTCTTTGCCACCGGCGGCAGCATGAGCATCGCGCCGGCGGTTTACACAAAGCTGCCGTATAACGTATTCAATGATCTCGCGCCGATCTCGCTGGTGGTGATCAACCCGCAGATACTCGTGGCGCACCCTTCCCTGCCCGCCAATACGATCAAGGAATTGATCGCGCTGGCGAAATCAAAGCCGGGGCAGATCAACTATGCCTCGGTCGGCCCCGGCAGCCCGCAGCATATGGGCGTGGAGTACATGAAGCACATGACCGGCATCGATCTGGTGCACATACCCTACAAAGGCTCCGCGCCGGCGATGACGGACGTCATGGCGGGGCACGTGTCGCTGATGTTTAACAGCATGCCGACGATCCTGCCATTGGTCGCCGCGAAAAAACTCAAGGCGCTCGCGGTGAGCAGCGCCAAGCGTTCGGTTGCGGCCCCCGATGTGCCTACCGTATCGGAAGCCGGCATCCCCGGTTTCAGTTACGTCACGTGGTATGGCATGCTCGCGCCGGCGGCGACGCCGAAGGACATCATCGCCAGGATAAACACCGAGGTCGTGCGCATCGTCAGCGCAAAAGAAATGGCGGATCGTCTGCTGCGCGAAGGCTCCGAGCCGCAGCCCGGCACGCCCGATCAACTCGCGAAATTCATGCGCGCCGAGTACGAGCAATGGCGCAAGACAGCGGCGGTGGCGAAGATCAAGGTCGATTGATTGCCCGTGCGGTCAGGAAGCAGGCTTGGGTCAGTTCTTGACCTTGCATTTTCTAGGGGTTTGTTGAAATTCTCTGAATTTTCTTGTTTGTCGCTTGTCGATGTGATGAGCGCGGCAAACGAGAATACGGA
>VFLF01000948.1 GCA_009885185.1 Nitrosomonadales bacterium
CAGCGCGCTATCGGCTGGGGCGCGCCATCGCTCGAAGTCTTTCAATATGTCCGTGCTGCGGAAAGTCGTATGTACGGAAACTTAATACTTCATAACACAGTACAATTAGGCAGCTGCTGAATTGAGGTGAGGGCTATCGACGGACTTGTCCTGCTCTAGCGCCGTGTGGTGAACTCCGGCGCATACAGGACGAGCGTCGCGGGCGGCGGATGCGCGCGTGCCTCCAGCATAAACACCATGAACGATTCTCCCACAGCCTGTTCGTGACGCAGGCCATGCCGCGTGGCCAGTTCAAAGCCGAAGCGACTGTAGTAACCAAAATCGCCGAGCACGACCACCATGCAGGCGTCCCGCGCATGGCACTCGGCGAGGCCGTTTTGCACCAGCCGCCGTCCCACGGCATGACGCTCGTGGCCGGGAATCACCGCCATCGGGGCCAGTGCGTAGGCGATAAGATCAAGCGGCGGATCGAACGTCACGCGACTGAATACGATGTGGCCGACGATCGTGCCTTCTGTCTCGGCGACAAGCGATACGTCAGCCTTGCCGCTCGCGCGCAACCGTTCCACTTGATCGGCTTCCCCGGTGGTGGGGAAGGCAGTGACGTGGACGTACCGTATGGCGTCGATGTCCTGCGCGTGCTCAGGGCGAATAGTAACCATCGCGGAATCACGCCGGCGCGACACGGCAGGCTTGCCGGATGCCGCGTGAAGGTGGCGCGCTAATAACCGCATGGCGCTGACCGGAGAAAAACCGGCGATTCGCTGAGGGCGCTCATTCGCGTAACCGGTCGGAGGATGGCGCGCGCTGGATGGGAGAGGTGGCGTTCATGGCGGCGATGGCGTGCCGGCTGCGTTCGATGCGCTTGACCAAGTCTTCCCACATGCCCTCGGTGGATTTGCGCAGTACGATTTCCGTTTCAACATCCTGAACGTACCAGAAGTTATTGCGAATTTCGCTAACCAGCTCGCCCGGTTGCCAGACAACAATCCCGGCAAAAAAGCGCGCTTGCTGGTGCTCGTTTTCGATCACCCCGTTAACCCGCGCCCGCTCAACCTCGATAAAAAGATTGGCGGCGAGTTGTATCTGGGTGGCCTCGGCGCTTCCCTGCCGCTGCACCAGTGCAAACAACGCCTCAATGTTTTCCGTGAAGCCGAGAAAAATGGGTTCGGTGACCTTCTTGGAGGGGGTATGGTCGGGAAACATTTCACTCAATTTCATGCGCGTCGGACGATTGAGAAAGAACCCGATATGTTCTCCACTGGCCAGCGGCGTGACCACAACCACGCTTGCGCCGAACAGTTGATCCTGCAGCGCCGGCGTAGCAACCAAGATCGCCGGTTCGGCAGTGGGATTTGCTGCTACGGCGGTGTTGCTCCACAGCGCTGTGGCAAGCGAGAGGATTGTCGCGAGGGCAATGCGGTAGATGGGCATGATGGGTTCCTTGATCCGATGGGTTGGGCATTGCTTGTTGCGATGCACAATTCATGCCATCCAAAGATTTAAAAAATACATAATAAAAACAAATACTTA